>NZ_JBEZKL010000141.1:0-18561 GCF_040704695.1 Streptomyces sp. NPDC048411 | reverse complement strand
GCTCATATTGCTCTTCTTGCTCACTGCCTGTAACTGCTTCCTCCGGGACCTTCCGTCCCAGTATCAGGCTGTCCAGGTCAAAGGGGGAGCTTCACCGTGCACCAGGACGGCAGCCTCCAGGAGGGCTACTACGTCGCGGAGCTGACCGGGCTGAACACCCGCGAAGGCTGGCCCGAGGGTATGCGACTGATCGTGCGCCGGGTGCGCCCGACCCGGCGACACCTGAAGAAACTGACCGCGTTCGAGAAGAAGACCGGCTGGCGCTACTGCATCACCGCGACCAACATCCGTCACATGTGGGGCATCGCCGGCTCAGGACACAGCCAGTTCCTGGACGTGCTGCACCGCTCACACGCGTCCGTGGAAGACCGGGTGCGCACCAACAAGGCCATGGGACTGGACAACTTGCCCTCCGCCTCATGGGAAGTGAACCGCGGATGGATGCTCGCCGCGAACCTCGCCGCCGACCTCGACGCGTGGGTGCGGCTGCTCGCCCTGCATGACATCGACGACCTGGCCGACGCCGAGCCGGACACCATGCGCTTCCGCCGCTACCACCTGCCCGCCCGCCTCGCCGACCACGCCCGCCGCCGCTGGCTGCGGATCGAGGCGACCTGGCCCTGGGCCACGGCATTCACCACCTGCTGGCAACGGCTGAGCACTCTCCCGGCCGTCACCTAACGAGCACCCCGACAACCCCAGCAAGACAGGAAGGAGCAGCCCCGAACGACCTCCGGGTGCCGTGGAACCCCGGCGCAGCCGCGGCGACACGCGAAGGCCCCACCCGCGATCACGCGGGACAAACAGGGCGAACCAGTAATCCCGTCACGCACTCACGACCGCTGACGAATCGAGGCTAATCCCACGATCATTTCGGCAGCCGCTTCCCAGGCCCCTGCCTGTCATCGTCCTCCACTCTGCCTGCGGCTGGCCCGAAGCTCTCGGGCGACTGTCACGACCGGCTGCGACGGTTCACCGACGCAGTAGCCGACCCCGGCTCGACGCCTCCACCGCCCTTTGTCATTTGCAACGTTGTGGGAGAGGTCCTGCACTGCACACCCGTGCACAGTGCACGGTTTTTGGTTTCTCGCATGCTCACGATCCGGCATCCCAATCTCGCCGCCTATGCAGAGCGCGCCGAAAGACGTATCCTGACGATCCGTCACGGAAAGCGAACGAGGTTTCTGTTGAACTCAAACGATGCCAGCAACAAGCCGAAGGGGGCGTCGGCGCCCACCAGGAACCAGATGAGGCTGGAAGAGAAGATCGCGGGATTCGAACACAGGCACACTTTCGGTAAGAGCTTGACTACCTATTTGAGTCGAAATCGAATCAAAGTGGTTCGCGTTGAACAGGGGTTGCAAGGGCGATGGAGCCTTTTTGGTATCCTTCCCACACCTACCGCCGAGATGTTCGATATCGATCGGGAACTTCTCTTTCTTGTCACGGACTACGAGGCCGTCGAGCCACGAATCTTGAACGACCTCCAGTCGCAGATGCGAAACAACGCGCGGGTGGAGGACGAGATCGCCGTCCTGATCAGCAGGGACAGTAATGCCCGACGGCTGGTCAGAATGCGGGCGGGCGAGGCCGCTATCCTGACCATTGACGGACAGAGCCTGCCGGGTGAGGTCCCCGATTTTAGGGTCATCGTCTCCGAGATGCTGGAGAGCGTCGACCACTTCAACGTCACTACCCCCATCACCTCTCCCAGTGCATTTTTTGGCCGACAGCGCGATATATCCAGTGTCAGGCGGTTCCTCCACCAAGGCCAGCACGTCGGCATCTTCGGACTCCGGAAGGCAGGGAAGAGCAGCCTGTTGAATCGCGTTTCGGTGCTGGAACGGGAGCGCGGCTCAATCGTGGTGAACTTGGACCTCAACGAGTACTTCGGAACTCCACGGCGTTTTCGAGCAGGCGTCGTGAGGTCACTTTCGGAAGAGCTGACCAAGAGCAAGATCCTCGTTCCAAGGTTGCGTAGCTTGAGATCCCATGGGCGGGATGACTTCATCAACGAATACTGGATGAGCGACCTGGACTTGCTTCTGAACGCAGTCCCCGCCTCACGCGATGTTATCTTCGTGATCGATGAGATCGACAGCGCACTCCCGTCGCGGATTCTCAGCAGGGCCGAGGCCGATGAAGAAGTCGGGCTCTTGCGGGCACTCTCACAACTTCGCGCCTTCATTCAGAAGCGCCAGAGTCGCGGCCAGATTCCTCCGGTCATCCTGTCCGCCGGGGTCGACCCTTCGCTCTTCGAGAGAGCTTCGGTACGAGGTATCACCAATCCGCTTTTCCAATTCTCGGCGCTTAAATTCATCGAGCCGATGGACCGGGATGAGCTGCAGAATATGATTCGGACCCTCGGTAAGCGGACCGGCCTCAAATTCCGAAGCTATGAGGTGATTGACGAACTAATGGAGGAATACGGAGGCCACCCATTGCTGACCCGCCAGGCCTGCTCCCACGTGCACCGCCACCGCCCCGGAGGGGTGGTGCCCTACCAGGTGCAGAAGAGTGACGTACAGAAAGCCTTCGCCGCCAGGGGGCCGGGCTCGCCGCTGGAACACGCTCGCGCCATCCCGGAAAGCTTCGCCGAGTGGTTTCCCGAGGAATCGACGCTACTCAGCGAGCGATGGTCGAACCTGCAGTTCGGCCCCATGGGTACATCCGGTCTGGAACACGCCATTTCCTATGGGCTGCTTCACGATGACGGAAGTGTTCGGATGAGAGCACTTACGAGGACGACGTGACATGACGTTCCGGTTCAAAAGCCACGACGTACTTGCCGAAGCAATCGTCGAACACCTCGCCCACGGCCAGATCGTGCTTCTCCGTGCGATGCCAGGTTCCGGCCGCTCGGTTCTTCTCGCCAGCATCGCCGAGCAGTACAAGGAAATTATTGGGTGTGCTCCCCGCATCCTGCGGCCCGAGGAAAAGGCAGACCCCGACTCCGTGGTGCGAGAAGTCGAGTCGCAAATCTTACGTTGGGGACAGGCGGCCCTGCTTCTGGACGACTGGGGAAAGATGGTCAGATCGTCTCCCGGCACTCCGTGGCAGCAGAGGATGACCCGTCTGTGCGTGGACGGGCCGCAGGCCGTCTCGACCGGGGCCCTCATCGTGGGCGCACCGGGCGAGAACCTCTCACGGTTCGGCGAACAGGCGAGTCCCCTCGTGGACGCTGCTCATGAGGTGTTCCTCATGCCTCTTCTGACTGTCGAGGAGATATCCCAGGCACTAAGTGAATCCGAGATCGGCAACGTCGCAGCTGAGTCGACCGCCCTCGAGTACGGCGGCAGTGTCGGCCTGTTGAGAAGCTACGCCGACGGCCGGCTCACTGAAGCAGAAATCGAGGAGGCGGTTGTCAGTCTCGCCTATCACACCCAGTCGGATGCGGCACAGCGGATCATCGATCTATCGCGTAGGGAGGGTTTGGAACTCGCTTGCGAAGAGATCGACGCTCGGCTTAGTCCGATTGTCATCCGGACCTCTTCAGGGCGATCCGCGATAGCGAAGGCATTCCATAGTCGTGGCATTAAGGACCTGGTCATCGGCTCAGGATCGGCTTGGCCCAGGGACCGTAGAGCGGCGGTGCAGCGTTTCTACTGCCGAATTTACGGAAGTGACGACGTGTTCTGGTACGACCGCTACTTGAGTACTGGGCTTCCGGACCTGACGGACTTCCTGGACGAGCTCAGCACCGTGGCGGAGGGCAAGAACCGCACGTTGCGTCTTCTCAGCGGTCGACCACTCAAGCAGATCGGACCTGCCGCACAGGCTCGTTTCGTCTCGGCAGCCACCACATGGGCCGCACGCGGCCTGCACGTTTACTGGCACGCTGTTCAGAGGAAAGACATCGGCCCGCTTCATGACAGACAGCTGGTGTCCAGGTCGCGACTCGAGGGGCATCATCTACCGCCGGCCGACCGCCTGGTCGGCAAGGTCCCGGCAGGTAACGAGAACGATGCGCTATTGCCGCATGCCCCCATTGCGTCCATCGAGGCCGCGTGGCTCAGATCATCGTGCCTCATGTGCTCGGGACTGACGAGCTGCCAGTACTGAGAGCGAGGGCAATATGGTCCGCCCGACGGCAGCCCGGGCGGACCCAAGTCGAACGGGACGGTGCTGAGGCCCCCGACAGGATTCGAACCTGCGACACCCGACGGCCAGGTCCAGCGCTCGGCTGGCCGTAGAGGCAGCCTGCTCGACCTCGCCTGCGGTCAGGTACGAGTCGGCGAGCCAGGACAGGTACAGACTTTTGTCCCGCGCGTAGGTGTCGCCGTACTGCGTGAGTGCGGTTTCCAGAACGGGGACCGCGCGCAGCGGACGCCGCAACTCCGTCCAGCACCGGCTGTTCATGATCTGAAGCTCGGTCTGGTCTACCCAGGCGGCCCAGTCCGGTTCCAGGACCGTGGCGGCGTCGGCTTCGGAGAGCGGAACTCAGCTTCCGTGAAAGGTGCCACTCGTGTCGCAGGACGAACGGAGAACGGGCGGCCGGGGGGATCTGCCGGTCACGGCGGATCTGCCCGGCGGCCCAACGCGAGCCCGGCACCTCACAACCGACCGGGTGGTGTTCGGAGTCGCCGCCGACCTCACCCTCGCCTTCGTGACCTGGGGCGCCACCGCCACCGCCACCGACTCGACTTCGAGACCCGCATCGGCCCGGGCCCGGGCCCGGGCACGGACCACCGCGATCACCCGTCCGAGCCCGGAACACCGTCCGACCGAGGCCCCGGCGCCCCGGCCGCCCGTCGCCGGGCCGCCCGCGTGCTCTGCCCCGCGGCCCGGTTCAGGAAAGGAGATCGGCCGCCGCCCGCGCGCAGCCCAGGGCCACCGTCACCCCCGCACCCCCATGGCCGTAGTTGTGCACCAACCGCCCACCGCCCGGCAGCGGTTCGGCCCCGATCCGCACACCGGTGTCGCGTGCGGGACGCAGACCCACCAGGTGCCCGATGACCCGCGCCCCCGCGATCTCCGGCCGGATCCGGGCACACCGGGTCACGATCTCCTCGGCGGTACGGGGGTCGGGCACGGTGCTCCAGTCGTCCGCCTCGGCCGTGCCGCCGAGAACCAGCCTCCCGGGCTGCGGGAAGAAGTACGTCGTCGCGTCCGACGCAGGGTCCGCCTCGGTGAACCACTTCTCGATCCCCGGGTTCTCCACCAGCACCAGCTGGCCGCGGACCGGGCGAACCCCGGCATCGGGTACCAGCTCGCGCGCCCCGAGACCAGTGCAGTTGACCACCGTCGACGTCTCCGCGGCGGCTTCGTCGAACGAGGTGACCGTACGCCGCTCGACAGCGCCGCCTGTCGCCGCCAACTGCCGCTCCAGCCAGCTCAGATGCACCGGCATGTCGATCAGCGGCAGCCGGACCCGCAGCCCCTCCGCGACCTCCGTCACGTCCTTCAACTGCTCTGCCCACGACCCGAGAGCGGCGAGCCGCTCGCCCCCGTGCAGACCGGAGACCAGCCGCACCCCCGTCTCGTCCGGGCGCCCGGCCAGCTCCTCATATTTCCGGAGCGAGGTCAGCGACCAGTCGCCGACCAGCTCCTCCGGCTCGATCCGGTACGGCCACCACAACGCCCCCGCCACCGCCGACGTCGTTGCCGCGGCCGGCTCCCGGGACCAGACCCGCACCCGGTGGCCGCGCTCGGCCAGCACCAGGGCCGTGGTCAGCCCGCTGATCCCACCACCCACCACGATCACGTCCGGCACGTCCGTTCGTCCCGTCACCACTGCCCGTGTGTCGCTCATGGCCGGACGCTAACGGAATCCGCGCGGCCGTGCGCACATCGGGTCCGCGTGGGGAATACTCGGAACATGTCTGCCGAGTACGCGACTTTCGGCCTTGTGCCGGCGAGGCGAGCCGGTGGAGTTCTGGCCAGTGGTGACCACCAGGTGCACCGGGACTTCATGGACTTCGTCATCGACGGCCGTCCGCTGCTGTTCCACCTCTCCGACCTCGACGCCGTCTCCCCGCTCGCCTCCGACGTACCGCCCGCGATCTTCACCACCCACGTGCGGCGCCTGCTCCTCGAAGCGGACGCCCCACTGCCCGACGGACGCTATGTGATCTACGGGTGTCCCGCATGCGAGAGCCTCGCATGCGGGGCGGTCACCGCCGTCATCGAACGCGACGGCACCGACGTCGTCTGGCGCGACTTCGCCTGGCAGACGAACAAGACCGCCGACCTGGAACAGGGCGGCTACCACGGCACAGGGCCGTTCCGCTTCGACGGCGACCAGTACCGGCAGGAACTGGAACGCCTTCTGCCGTCCGAGGGGGCGAACGGCACGGAACCGGCCCCGGACGCGCCCGCCGGACAGCGCGTGCTGCTCATCGGCGCTCGAGTCGCCGTACTCGCCAAGCTCGCCGCCGCGCTCCGCACCATCGGGATCGGCGCCGACATCACCGCGGACGCCGCCCAGGTACCGGCCGAGGAACTCCGCGGCTACCGCGCGGTGGCCTTCGGCCGGGCGATCACCGAGGACGAACGCGCCGCCGTGCGGCAGGCGTTCACCCGGGCCGCCGCGGACGTCGCCTACGTGGACGGCCTGGCCCCGGTGATTCCGGTGCTGGTCGCCCAGATCGAACACGCCCTGGACCGCAGCGCACCGGCCCGGCGCCGCCTGGTCCGGCTGATGGCGGCGGACGGCACGGCCGAGGTCGACGTCACCTCGGCCTGCCGGGTCAGCCTGGTCGCGTACCGCCTCGACCGGCTGTACCGCACCCACGCGCAGGAGGTCTTCGACGGCGTACTGGAGCCGGGGCAGCATCGAATTCCACTGGGCGCACGGGCCGTCAAGGGGCAAACCTTCATCGTGGCACGCACCACCGGGAGCGTGCTGGTGGCACCCGTGATCCACCACTGACCAGGGCGTCGATTGCCCTGGCGGTTCGCCCATCGCCGCACACGATGCCTCGAACGCACCACCAGTCGTCCAGGAGGTCCGCCTCCATGCCGCGATGAACGGCGACCTGGGCGGGCCCGCCCCCGCGATCCGCGCCCGCACTCGCGCGGAACTGCGCCCCGGCACCCCCGCCGGCTTCTCCGACTCCCGTCGAGAGCGAAGCCGTCCGACGATTAGGATCGACACCCTGATGACTGCCACTCTCGTCGCCAAGGACCTCGCCGCCGGACACGGCGACCGCACTCTCTTCGCCGGTCTCGACCTCGTCGTCGCACCCGGTGACGTGATCGGTCTCGTCGGAGTCAACGGAGCCGGAAAATCGTCTTTGCTCCGGCTGCTCGCCGGGCTCGACCGGCCGGAGGAGGGCGAGCTGCGGCTCTCTCCGCCCACCGCCACCGTCGGTCACCTCCCGCAGGAGCCGGAGCGCCGCCAGGACGAGACCGTGCGGGACTTCCTTGCCCGCCGGACCGGCGTCGCCGACGCCCAGACGGCGATGGACGCCGCCACCCAGGCCCTCGTCGACGGGGCACCGGGGGCGGACGACGCGTACTCCGAAACTCTCGAACGCTGGCTGGCCCTCGGCGGCGCCGACCTCGACGAGCGCGCCGAGGAGATCGCCGCCGACCTCGGTCTGACCGTGGGCCTCGACCTGCCGATGACCGCGCTCTCGGGCGGCCAGGCCGCCCGCGCCGGACTCGCCTCGCTGCTTCTGTCGCGGTACGACGTCTTCCTGCTCGACGAGCCCACCAACGACCTCGACCTGGACGGCCTGGAGCGGCTGGAGCGCTACGTCTCCGGGCTGCGCGCCGGCACCGTCGTCATCAGCCACGACCGCGAGTTCCTGATGCGTACGGTCACGAAAGTCCTCGAGCTCGATCTCGCCCAGCAGCAGATCAACCTCTACGGCGGTGGGTACGCGGCCTATCTGGAGGAGCGCGACCGGGCCCGCAGGCATGCCCGCGAGGAGTTCGAGGAGTATGCCGACAAGCGCTCCGCCCTCGAAGGCCGCGCCCAGATGCAGCGCGGCTGGATGGACAAGGGCGTCAGGAACGCCCGCCGCAAGGCCACCGACTCCGACAAGCTCGGCCGCAAGTTCCGCAGCGAAGCGAGCGAGAAGCAGGCTGCGAAGGCCCGGCAGACGCAGCGCATGATCGAACGGCTCGATGTCGTCGAGGAGCCGCGCAAGGAGTGGGAGCTGCGGATGGAGATCGCCACGGCCCCGCGCTCCGGATCGGTCGTCGCCACGCTCCGCGAGGCGCAGGTCGTGCGCGGCGACTTCGCGTTCGGGCCGGCGTCGCTGCAGATCGACTGGGCGGACCGAGTGGCGATCACCGGCGCCAACGGAGCCGGCAAGTCCACTCTCCTCGCGGCGCTGCTCGGCCGCCTGCCGCTGGACTCGGGCCATGCGACGCTCGGCTCGGGCGTGGTGGTGGGCGAGGTGGACCAGGCACGGAAGCTGTTCCACGGCTCGGAGACCCTGCTGGAGGCGTTCTGCGCAGCCGTCCCCGAGACCGAACCGGCCGAGGTCCGCACGCTGCTCGCCAAGTTCGGGCTGCGCGCGGACCATGTGATGCGGCCCGCCACGACCCTCTCCCCGGGCGAACGGACCCGGGCGGCCCTCGCCCTTCTCCAGGGCAGGGGCGTGAACCTCCTGGTCCTGGACGAGCCGACGAACCACCTCGACCTGCCCGCGATCGAACAGCTGGAGTCGGCGCTCGACTCGTACACGGGGACGCTGCTGCTGGTCACGCACGACCGAAGGATGCTGGAGGCGGTGCGGACGACGCGGCGCGTCGAGGTGGCCGACGGCAAGCTGACCGAGGCCTGACCCACTCAGGCCCGAGCAGGCGAAAGGCCGAGCCCGTCCGGCGATTGAGGACGAAAAGGGGTCCGGTGACGAACCCCCTTCGATTCGGGAAGGGGCGGGTGGCGAACAGCCGCGCAGCGGACCGCCCTCACCCGCCCCCGCCGTCAGCGATTCCTTCCGCTCTGCTTCGGATCCGCCAGCCCCGCCCGCCGCAACGCATCCGCCATGGCGCTGTTTACCGGTGCCGGCGCCTGACGCGCAGAGCCGCCACCACCGCCACCGCGCCGGTCACGGTCCTGACCGCCCTGACCCTGACCCTGGCCCTGCCGCTGCCGCGGCGGCCGACCGCCCTGGCCACCCCGCTCCCGCTTCGTCCCGCCGCCCTGCGACGACGACTGTCCCTTTGAAGCCTCGTCGTCCAGCCGCAGCGTCAACGAGATCCGCTTCCGCGGAATGTCGACGTCCATCACCTTCACCTTCACGATGTCGCCCGGCTTCACGACATCCCGCGGATCCTTCACGAAGGTCTTCGACATGGCCGACACGTGCACCAGACCGTCCTGGTGCACACCGACGTCCACGAACGCCCCGAACGCGGCGACATTCGTGACGACCCCCTCCAGCACCATCCCGGGGGCCAGATCACCGATCTTCTCGACGCCCTCCTTGAAGGTGGCCGTCTTGAACGCGGGCCGCGGGTCGCGACCCGGCTTCTCCAGCTCCCTCAGGATGTCCGTGACCGTCGGCAGCCCGAATTTCTCGTCCACGAAGTCGTCCGCCCGCAGCGACCGCAGCACACCCGAGTTGCCGACCAGCGACGCGACATCCCCGCCCACCGTCTTCGCCATCCGCCGCACCACCGGGTACGCCTCCGGGTGCACGCTCGACGCGTCGAGCGGGTCGTCTCCGCGGATCCGGAGGAAGCCCGCACACTGCTCGTACGCCTTCGGGCCCAGCCGCGCCACGTCCTTCAGCGCCTTCCGGGACCGGAACGGCCCGTTCGTGTCCCGGTGCGCGACGATGTTCTCGGCGAGACCGGAGCCGATGCCGGAGACCCGCGAGAGCAGCGGGGCCGACGCGGTGTTGACGTCGACACCGACGCCGTTCACACAGTCCTCGACGACCGCGTCCAGTGAGCGCGACAGTTTCACTTCGGACAGGTCGTGCTGGTACTGGCCGACACCGATCGACTTCGGGTCGATCTTCACGAGCTCGGCCAGTGGGTCCTGCAGACGCCGGGCGATCGACACCGCACCACGCAGCGACACGTCCATGTCGGGGAGTTCCTGCGAGGCGAAGGCGGAAGCCGAGTACACCGAGGCGCCCGCCTCGGACACCATCACCTTGGTGAGCTTCAGCTCCGGGTGCCTCTCGCACAGTTCACCCGCGAGCTTGTCCGTCTCGCGGGACGCCGTGCCGTTGCCGATCGCGATCAGATCGACGGAGTGCTCCTTCGCCAGCCGTTCCAGCTTGGCCAGGGACTCGTCCCACTTGTTCGCCGGGACGTGCGGGTAGATGACGTCGGTCGCGACGACCTTGCCGGTCGCGTCGACGACGGCGACCTTCACACCTGTACGGAAACCGGGGTCGAGCCCCAGCGTGGCGCGCGTCCCGGCCGGCGCGGCGAGCAGCAGGTCGCGCAGGTTCGACGCGAAGACCCGTACCGCCTCGTCCTCCGCCGCCGTCCGCAGCCGCAGCCGCAGATCGATCCCGAGGTGGACGAGGATCCGGGTCCGCCACGCCCACCGCACCGTGTCGCCGAGCCACTTGTCGCCCGGGCGGCCCCGGTCGGCCACGCCGAAACGGCGGGCGACCATGTTCTCGTACGTCGAAGGGCCCGGTGTCTCCGAGGGTTCCTCCGGCTCCAGGACCAGGTCGAGCACGTCCTCCTTCTCGCCCCGGAGCATCGCGAGGACCCGGTGCGAGGGCAGCGCGGTGAACGGCTCGGCGAAGTCGAAGTAGTCGGCGAACTTCGCGCCCTCCTCCTCCTTGCCGTCCCGCACCTTCGCGGCCAGCCGCCCGCGCGACCACATGCGCTCACGCAGCTCGCCGATCAGGTCGGCGTCCTCCGAGAACCGCTCGGTGAGGATCGCACGGGCACCCTCCAGAGCCGCGGCGGCGTCCGCGACACCCTTGCCGGCGTCGACGAAGGCGGCGGCAGCGGCGAGCGGTTCGACGGACGGGTCGCCCAGCAAACCGTCGGCGAGCGGTTCGAGCCCTGCTTCCCGTGCGATCTGCGCCTTGGTCCGCCGCTTCGGCTTGAACGGCAGATAGATGTCCTCGAGCCGCGCCTTGGTGTCGGCGGCCCGGATCTGCGCTTCCAGGGCCTCGTCGAGCTTGCCCTGTTCGCGTACGGAGTCGAGGATCGCCGCCCGCCGGTCCTCCAGTTCCCGCAGGTATCGCAACCGCTCCTCGAGCGTGCGCAGCTGCGCATCGTCGAGCATCTCGGTCGCTTCCTTGCGGTAGCGCGCGATGAACGGCACGGTCGACCCGCCGTCGAGCAGCTCTACGGCCGCTTTCACCTGCCGCTCGCGTACGCCGAGCTCCTCGGCGATCCTGCCTTCGATGGACGTCGTCACGGTTCTACCGACTCGCCTTCTCGTACTGGCTGTGCTGGGCTGTACTGGCTGTGCTTACCGGGGCGGGGCCCCTTCGGTCTGCATTGTGCCGGGTGGCCGGGCGCCATGTCGCCCGACCACCCCACTTGTCCGCCGGTCGGCGGGATCAGCCCTTGCCCATCAGATCGGCCGGGAACGCACCCGCAGAAGCCGCCGTGAGGAGAAATCCGCGCGCCAGCTCGGTGAGCCGCTCCACGCCCTCCGCTCCCAGATGCTCGTACGGTGCCAGGTCCATCCGGTCCGTGGTGTCCTCCAGCTCCGCCCGCAGCGCGACGCCCGCCTCCGTCAACTCGCCCTCGCCGTCCAGGAGTCCACGCCCGCGCAGCCGCTCGGAGGCTTCGTCCCAGTCGCTGCTGCGCCAGCCGCGGGTGGCGAGGACCCAGCGCGGGTTCATCCCCTTGCCGGTCGCGGTATGGCTGACCAGGGCCTCCACGGGGTCGAGACCGGCTTCGACGAGAGCCGCGAGGTGGCCGTCGCCGCGGTGCTCGCGCAGCAGTGTCCCGGCGTGCCAGTACGCCAGGTGCGGCTGCTGTGGCACCGGAAGATCGGCGTGGGCGGCGTAGAGCGGCCGGGCGTGTCGCGTGCACGCCTCGGCGGCGCGCAGCGCCAGCCCCGCCGCCTCGGCCATGTCGGGGGAGGTGATGATCTCCTCGCCCAGCAGCCGGCGCAGCGTGGAGTCGGCGGCGCGCAGCCGGGCGTCCAGGACCGCCTGCGGCGAGGCGACGGACCATACGGCGGGCAGATGCCGGGCTACGAGGTCGTGGTTGAAGTTGTAGAAGGTCGCGGTGACCGTGCCGGGGCCGACGGCGCCCAGCGCCGCCGCGCGTCCGGCGATGTAGACGGCGTTCGAGTCGTCGATGCCGAGCTCCCCGAACTCCTTGCCGAGGTCGGGGGAGAAGTAGATCGTCGAGTGCAGCGGGTTGACGGCGTTGTGGCAGCGGCGTCCGGCCTGCGGCGGCAGAATACTCATACGGTCACATTACCGACTGGTCGGTACGTCCTGTAACCCCGTGCGAGGCACCCGATTCGTGCGGGCCGGGCATGGCAGAAAAGGTGGGCTTTTCGTCATTGCGGCCATGCTCCCCGCTGTCCAGGATGGCAGCCATGACGCAGCGATCCGTACTCGTCGTCCTCTTCGACGGCGTGCAGAGCCTCGACGTGACCGGTCCCTTGGAGGTCTTCGCCGGGGCCTCCCACTTCGCCGGGGCCGCTTACGGACTGCGCACCGCTTCCCTCGACGGCGCACCGGTGCGTACGAGCAGCGGCCTGACCCTCGTCCCGGACGGCAGTCTCGCCGACGCCGATCCGCCGCACACCCTCCTTGTTCCCGGCGGCGAGGGCACCCGCGTCCCCGACCCGGCACTCGTCGACTGGCTGCGCGGCCACGCACCGCGCGCCGAGCGGCTCGTTTCCGTCTGCACGGGGGCGCTGCTGCTCGCCGCGGCCGGGCTCCTGGACGGGCACCGGGTGACCACGCACTGGACGGTCTGCGACCACCTCGCCCGCAGCTACCCGGCGGTCGAGGTCGACCCGGACCCGATCTTCGTGCGCGACGGCAGGCTGGCCACCTCCGCCGGGGTCACCGCCGGTATCGACCTCGCCCTCGCACTCGTCGAGGAGGACCACGGCCGGGACATCGCGCTCACGATCGCCCGCCACCTCGTGGTCTTTCTGCGCAGGCCGGGCAACCAGGCACAGTTCAGCGCCCAGCTCACCGCACAGACCGCCCGGCGCGAACCGCTGCGCGCCGTCCAGCACTGGATCACTGAGCACCCCGGCGAGGACCTCACCGTCGAGGCACTCGCCGACCGTGCCCGGCTCTCGCCCCGCCACTTCGCCCGCGCCTTCCAGGCCGAGACCGGCCTCACGCCCGGCCGTTACGTCGACCGCGTACGCCTCGAACACGCCCGCCGGCTTCTGGAGGACACCACCGACGGAGTCTTCGGCATCTCGCGCGCCTGCGGCTACGGAACCCCGGAGGCCATGCGTCGCGCGTTCATCAAGGCCCTCGGCACGGCACCCGCCGAATACCGCCGACGCTTCCGCACCCAGCGGGCCGCTCACTGACCGTCCGGCCCGCCGCCCATCGACGACCGACCGAAAGGCACATGCCATGCAGATCGCCATCGTCCTCTTCGACCGCTTCACCTCACTCGACGCCGTCGGCCCCTACGAAGTCCTCTCCCGCACCCCCGGCGCCGAGACCGTCTTCGTCGCCGAGCGGACCGGCCCCGTGCGCAACGACAGCGGCAGCCTCGCGCTCGTCGCCGATCGGACCCTCGCCGACGTACCCGCCCCGGATGTGGTGATCGTCCCCGGCGGCCCCGGCCAGAGCGCCCAGATGGAGAACGAGACGCTGCTCGGCTGGCTGCGCGCCGCGGATGCGGCCAGCACCTGGACGACCTCCGTCTGCACCGGCTCGCTGCTGCTCGCCGCGGCCGGTCTGCTGGAGGGGCGGCGCGCCACCTCGCACTGGCTCGCCCTGGACCTCATCAAGACCTTCGGAGTGGAGCCGACCGGCGAACGTGTCGTCATCGACGGCAAGTACGTGACGGCCGCCGGCGTCTCGTCCGGCATCGACATGGGGCTCACCCTGCTCGGCCGGATCGCCGGCGACGAGCACGCCCAGGCCGTACAGCTGCTGACGGAGTACGACCCCCAGCCGCCGTACGACGCGGGATCACCGGAGAAGGCCCCGGCCGCGCTCGTCGAGGAATTCCGCACCAAGAGCCGCTTCATCCTTCATTAGGGGGTGGCCGCAAAGAACCGCGAAGGGTGGCCGCACCGTGACGCCGTCCGCCCGGAGGGCGTGGCCCGCCGCGGACCGGGCGGGACTCTGCGGACGCGCCCCTACGGGATGTCCGGCGGATCACGGCCGGCGCTCAGGTCGTCCAGGTGAAGTGTGGCGCCCGCCGCTCCAGGAAGGCGGCGACACCCTCCGCGGTGTCGCCGCTGCGGCGCGCCAGCTCCACCCAGTACGCGTCCCGGTCCTCCCGCCCCGTGGCGAACTCCTTCGCCGCCGCCTGTGTCAGCTGTGAGCGCGATGCCAGGATCCGTACGTACGCCCCCACCCGCTTGTCCAGCTCGCCGGCCGGCAGTACCTCGTCCACCAGTCCGGTCCGCAGCGCCCGTTCCGTGTCGATCAACTCGCCGGAGAACAGCAGATGCTTTGCCGCGGCCGGTCCGATCAGCGAGACCAGCCGTCGGGTCGACGACGCGGCGTAGACGATCCCGAGCTTGGCCGGGGTGACGCCGAAGAAAGCGCCTTCTTCGGCGAACCGCAGATCGCAGGCGGCCGCCAGCTGGCTGCCGCCGCCCACGCAGTAGCCGCGCACCGCGGCGAGCGTCGGCCGGGGGAAGGCGGCCAGGGCCTCCTCGGCCGCCACCGCCAGAGCCTGCGGATCGTACGCCGGGCCGCTCGCCCGGTCCCGCAGCGAGGAGATGTCCGCGCCCGCACAGAAGGTGCCCCCCGCGCCGGTCAGAACCAGGGCGCGCACGGCGGGGTCGGCGGCCATCCGCTCCAGCAGTCCGGGCAGCGCCCGCCACATGGCGGCCGTCATGGCGTTGCGCTTGGCCGGGTTGCTGATCACGACGGTGGCGATGCCGTCCGCGACGGTGAGCTGCAGTTGCGGTTCCGTACGGTCCATGCGCCGGATGCTATCCGTCCCGTTCGAACCTATGATCAAGAAGGGGACGGGAAGCAGGCACGCACCGTGAGGAGCTGTCAGATGCCCGGTCACGGACTCCAGGGCAGCAAACTGAGCCGCGGCTTCAGCGGGCTTGTCCTGCTCGGCGCTCTGCTCGTCGTGGCCGGCCTGGTCGGTCTCGTCTACACCGAGGCCGCCACGCTCACCTCGATGCTCCTTTTCGGCTGGCTGCTGCTCATCGGCGGCCTCATCGGTCTGCTCCACGCGATCCAGTCCCGCGGCACCGACTACTTCTGGCTCGGTGTGGTGGTCGCCGCGATGTACATCGCCGCAGGTGTCGTCGTGATCCGTCATCCGCACGGCACGGCCGAGGCACTCACCATGTTCGCCGCGCTGCTCTTCCTGACCGGTGGGGTGTTCCGGCTGGTGGGAAGCCTCGTGGTGCGTGGGCCGCAGTTCGGCTGGACGCTGTTGCAGGGCGCCTTCGGGCTGCTTCTGGGATTGTTGGTGCTCTTCGACTGGCCGCACAGCAGCCTCTATGTGCTCGGCTTGTTCTTCTCGCTGACGTTGCTCTTCGACGGGCTGAGCCTGATCGGGATCGGGGTCGGTGGCCGCCGCATCGTCTCGCTGGTCTAGGGCGTGTTGGCGGCCGAGGCACTGCCGGACAAGCCCTCAGGAGAAGATCAGAACCAGTCCAAGAAGTGACGCTGTCATACTCACTTGAAAAAAATTCTGTCGATAGAGGTCGACTTCTGCTCAGTAGCACAGCCCGGACCGACTACTCCCCGCACTCTGTACTTCGACGTGCAGTGACTGTCGAGTCGAGAGCAGGTGCGGGAACTATGGAGAGCCGCGGGAGTGTCCCCGCCAGACCCGTGTCGTACGAGGGAGTCTGGCGGTTCACCGCGCCGGCCGTCGACGTCTCCGTACCGCAGGCCCGGCACGCCGTACGCGATCTGCTGAACCGCCAGGGCGTGCCGATGGACGAAGGCATCGCCCAGGGCCTGCTGCTCATCGTCTCGGAGCTGGTCACCAACGCCGTGAAGCACGCCGCGCTGCTCTCCCCGGAACTCGCCGTCGAGGTGGCCGTCGGTGCCGAATGGGTCAGAGTCTCCGTCGAGGACAACCACCCGTACCGGCCCACAGCGCTGGAGACGGACTATGCGCAGACGGGCGGGCGCGGGCTGCTGTTGGTCCGGGAGATCACGAACGAGGCGGGCGGCGCCTGCGATGTCGAGCACACTGCAGGCGGCGGAAAGATCATCTGGGCCGCGCTGCCGCTGAACCCGTACCTCTGACCGCCCCCGCCCGTCCCACGCCCGCCGTTCGGTTCGCCGCTACCAGCCCGCGGACGGGCCGGTCAGCTCCCTGATCGCCGGGCGCGCAGCATCGAGCACCGTCATGAACCACGCCGAGAACGGTGCCTCGGCATGCCGCTTCGCCAGTTCGTCAGCGGCCACGAACGCTGTCTCACCGACCTCCTCCGGGTCCGGCTCCGGCTCCGCCTGCGCCATCCCGACGAAGAGGTGGTTGAACTCCTGCTCCACCAGACCCGAGGCCGGGTCGGGGTGGTTGTAGCGGACGGTGCCCGCCTCGGCCAGCAGCGAGGGCGAGATCCCGAGCTCCTCGTACGTACGCCGGGCGGCGGCGGTGAAGGGTGCCTCGCCCGGGTACGGGTGGCCGCAGCAGGTGTTCGACCAGACACCGGGCGAGTGGTACTTGCCGAGCGCCCGGCGCTGAAGCAGCAGTCTGCCCTGCTCGTCGAAGAGGAACACGGAGAACGCCCGGTGCAGTTGACCGGGTGCCTGGTGGGCGGCGAGCTTCTCCGCCGTGCCGATGGTGGTGCCGTTCTCGTCGACCAGTTCGAGCATGATCGCTTCTGCTGCGCCGTTCGACGAGCTGTTCGCCGCGGTGGCTGGTGTGGTCGGCATACCCATCCTTCGCTATGGTGCCCGGCCTCGTGCGCCGGTCCCCTCGAGTCTGCTCAAGTCTGCCGTACAAAAGCGGCTTGTCCGTACTTCGGGTCCTGGCATGTCCGGTCCCGCCGCACCTGGTGGATGCGGCGGGACCGGACGGCACGTCAGATCCCGAATGCTGCCGGATACTGGATCGTGCCCGTCGGCACGGGCACGGAATCGTCGAGGACCAGAGCCATCATCGCCTCGTCCGGCACCTCGAAGCCCGCCCGGATCCCGTACCGGGACGCCGGTACGAAGCCGAACCGCGGGTAGTAGTCGGGATGCCCGAGCACCAGCACGAGCGATTCGCCCCGCAGCCGGGCCGCGTCCAGCGCGGCCCGGACCACCGCCTGCCCCGCGCCCCGCCGCCGGCGGTCCGGGGCCGTCGCCACGGGGGCCAGTGCGAGCGCCGGTGCGTCACCGACCCGGCACCGGGTCAGCAGGGCGTACGCCGCGATGTCCCCGGTCCCTTCGGATTCCCGTGCCACGTAGGACAGACCGGGCAGCCAGGCCCGCGGATCGGTGCGCAGCGTGTCTACGAGACGGGCCTCGTCCGGAGTCGGGAAGGCTGCCGCATTGACCGCGCGCACCGCACCGATGTCCGCCGTCGTCTCCGGCCGGGTGGTCCAGCGGGGGTCGGCGGGGCGCAGGGCGTACGCGGCATAGCCGTACTCCGTACCGTGGTCGCGGCGCATGGCCAGTTCCTCCCGAGTGGACCCGAGCGCCCACGCCATGCCGGGGGCCGACGGATCGGTGGCCGCGACCTTCTCGCCGAGCGGCACGTAGTACTCGTCCCAGTCGCTCTCGGGCTGCAGCCGCACCCCGAGGACGTGATAGCCCGCCGCGACGGCCTGCGCCGTCTGTGCGGACACCGGGAGCATCGGGCCGTCCTGGTCCCAGAAGGCGCGCGCCTCGTCCGACGGCGCGTCCGTCGTCCAGACGCAATGGCTGACGACCAGCGAGCCGCCCGGGGCGAGCAGCCGCTTCCAGTCCCGCAGCGCGGTGTCGAAGCCGATGATGTACGCGGACCCCTCGGCCCAGACCAGATCGAACGACGCGTCCGCGAAGTCCGGGGTACCTGGGCCGGACAGCCTGCCCATGTCGGCGTGGACGGTACGGATCCGGTCGCCGAGCCCGCGCGCCTCGGCAGACGCGCGCAGCTCGTCGAGGAACGGCTGATGGGTGTCGACGGCCGTCACCTCGGCGCCGGCCTCGGCGGCGAGCAGCAGCGCGGCACGGCCGGGACCGCAGCCCAGATCGAGGACGCGCGGACGCCGCGGCAGCGGGCCGGTGCGGGCGAGCAGCCACCGGGTGGTGGCGTCGGAGCCGGGGCTCTGCCGCGGCAGGTGGTGGTGCAGGGAGAAGAACGCCTCGTAACGGGCGGCGTGATCGTTGTCGGTCAACGTGGGTAACCCTTGAGTGAGAGGGTTCCGGCCAACGTGGCGACTCGGCGTGCGTGAGTCGGGGCGCTGGTGCCCCTGCCGGCAAGCTTTGCCCCGTCGCGGGGCAAACGTTGCCGGTCACGGTACTAGGGCGTGTTTCGAAAGTCCCGCCTGCCTGGCGACGCCTGGCACGCACGCGCGCTGCGTTGTCGGGCTCGCCCCGATACGCCCAGTATCGG
>NZ_JBEZKL010000140.1:0-18995 GCF_040704695.1 Streptomyces sp. NPDC048411 | reverse complement strand
GTCCTCGGCCCGCACGATGCGGACGACGCGTGGTCGGAGACGTTCCTCTCCGCCATGCGCGCCTATCCCGATCTGCCGGAGACGGCGAACGTGGAGGCGTGGCTGGTGACGATCGCGCACCGCAAGGCGATCGACGTGCTGCGTGCCGCGAAGAGGAATCCGCTGCCGGTCGACGAGGTGCCGGAGGCGCCGGCAGGGCAGGGCGTCCCGGACGCCGAGGCCGCCGGCCTGTGGGCCGCGGTGAAGGAACTCCCCAGCAAGCAGCGCCAGGCTGTCGCCTACCGGTATGTGGCGGGGCTGGCGTACGCCGAGATCGCGGAGATCCTCGGCGGCACCGTCGAGGCGGCCCGAAGAGCTGCCGCGGACGGGCTCAAGAATCTCAGGAAACATTATCCGGGCGCGATCACGAAAGGAGCATCGTCGTGAGCGACATGCGCAACGATGACGACATGGCCGTCCTGCTGTCGACACCCGTGGACGCCGACACTCTCCGTCGCCTCCACCGCCGTCTGGAGCAGGCCGCGAAGCAAGCCGACCTGATCGATGTCGCTTACACGACCATCGACTCGCCCGTCGGCAAGCTGCTGCTCGCCGCCACCCCGAAGGGGCTGGTCCGTGTGGCGTACGCCGGCGAGGACCACGACCGGGTTCTGGAAGCCCTCGGCCAGAAGCTCAGCCCGCGGATCCTGCGCGCCCCGAAGCGGCTGGAGGAGGCGGCTCGCGAGATCGACGAGTACTTCGCCAGGCGCCGCCGGGTCTTCGACGTGACGCTGGACCTGTCCCTGTCGCGCGGGTTCCGGCGCCTGGTGCAGACGCATCTGCCCGAGATCGGGTACGGCCAGACCTGCAGCTATCGCGACATGGCCGAGCTCGTCGGCAACCCCAAGGCCGTCCGGGCGGTGGGCACCGCCTGTGCGACCAACCCGCTGCCGATCATCGTCCCGTGCCACCGCGTGCTGCGCACCGACGGCACCCTTGGCGGCTACATCGGCGGACTTGAGGCCAAGACCACGCTGCTGGACCTGGAGGCCGCGGCATGAGCACCACGGAGGCGACCGGGCGGAAGACGGACTGGTGGCACCGTCGCGTCGAGTCGGGCGACTGGGAGGCGATCACCGCGGAGGTCAACGAGTACGGCGGCGCGCTGCTGCCGCAGCTGCTGACCTTCGAGGAGACCGTGGAGATCAGGGAGCTGTACGAGCAGGACGGCCTGTTCCGCAGCACCGTCGACATGGGCCGGCACCGCTTCGGTGAGGGCCAGTACCGGTACTTCAACGCGCCGTACCCGCAGCCGGTCGAACGGCTCAAGCAGGCGCTGTACCCGAGGCTGCTGCCCATCGCCCGCGACTGGTGGACCAAACTCCGCCGGCCCGCGCCGTGGCCGGACTCGTTCGACGAGTGGCTGCAGATGTGCCACGACGCCGGCCAGACGAAGTCCACGGCGATCCTGCTCCGCTACAGGGAGAAGGACTGGAACGCTCTGCACCGCGACCTGTACGGCGACCTCGTATTCCCGCTCCAGGTCGTGATCAACCTCAACGAGCCCGGAGTGGATCACACGGGCGGCGAGTTCCTGCTCCTGGAACAGCGCCCGCGAGCCCAGTCCCGGGGCACGGCCACACTGCTGCCGCACGGCCACGGATACCTGTTCACCACCCGCGACCGCCCCGTCCAGTCCGCCCGCGGATGGTCCGCCGCGCCGGTCCGCCACGGCGTGTCCGCCATCCGGTCCGGCGAACGTCACACCCTCGCCCTCGTCTTCCACGACGCCGCATGAACAACGCGATGAACACCTACACCCTTCTCGGGGCCCACGGCCGTCCCTACCGGTCGCCGGTCAAGGGAGAGTGGGGCGGCCACCGTGGCTCGAAGATCTACGGACGACTCGACTGCCCTGCCGCACTGCGCGCCATCGCTCGCGGCGGCTACGTGAGGCACCTGGCCTTCTTCGCCGACGAGGCCACGGCGGTCGCCGCCGGGTTCCGCCCCTGCGGCGCCTGCTGCAAGGACCGCTATCAGCGGTGGAAGACCGCCCGAGAGAACGGCCGACCATGGACCCCCTGACCAGCCCCCTGTTGAAGAGGCCGGCGAGCTACGACGCAGACCTGACGGCCACGGACGCCGAGGTCGCGGCCATCGTCCAGCTGGCTCGCGACCGCCGGGCCCACACCGTCGTGATCGGCTCCGGCCGCACCCCGCACGCACGCGAGACCTCACGCCTGATCGAATCGGCCTGGGATCGCGCTGGAGGCGCAACCCTCGCCGCGATCACCTGGCCCGAGACCGGGGCCTCCTGGCTGCGCCACGCGTCACGGTTTGCCGACGCCAACCCCGACCTCTGGGTGATGGTCGGCCCGGCGACCGGCTGGGCGCAGATGACCCGGCGGCTGTTGTGGTCGACCCCGTGGCGTCCCGAACGCACCCTCGCGACCGCCGCGATCGGCGATCCGCGCACGCTCGCGCTCGTCGGCCTGATCAATCTGAACGGCCTGGCCGGCGCGACCGCCCACGGCACCACCTGGCTCGTCGAGGACGACTCCCTCCAGCACCCCACCCGCACGGAGGGCAGGCCATGACAGCGCTGTTCACTCCACAACTCCCCGAGCGCGACGCGGGAGAGATCACCCCGGGCGCCACCCACGTCCCGAACTGGCTGACCCTGGAACAGCAGGAGTGGATCGCGGACCGGTTCCACGAGTGGGCGCGAGGCCCCGTCCCCCTGCGCGCCGCAACGGTCCGCGGACACCAGCTGGGACACCAGCCTCCTCACCGGCGCCACCCTCGGCCCGATCGACGCCTGGCTCCTGCTGCGCGGCATGCGCACCCTGCCCCTGCGCGTGCCACGGCACAACGCCAACGGCCTCGCGCTCGCCGAGGCGCTGAACCGACACCCCGCAGTCACGCAGGTGCACTACCCGGGCCTGCCGACCCATCCCCAGCACAAGCTGGCCGTCGACCAGATGGACGGGTTCGGCGGAGTGCTCAGCGTCGAGTTCACCGGCGGATACGAGACGGCGGACGCATTCCTGCACGGACTGCGCTACCCGCGCCGCTCGGCCAGCCTGGGCGGCGTGGAGTCCCTCGCCGTGCATCCCGCGTCCATGTGGGCCGGAATGCTCAGCGATGAACAGCTCACCGAATCCGTTCCGCCGGGCCTGGTAAGGCTGGCGGCAGGCACCGAGGACACCAGCGACCTGGTCGACGACGTGATCACCGCCGCCGACGCCGCCCTCACCCGAGGCACGACGACCTGATCCAGCGAGGCGCCCCAGCGCACCCTGACCCTCCCAACTCCCGCACCGCGACGAGCGCGTGAACCACCCCTCCTCCAAGGAGCCCCCATGAAGAAGATTCTGCTGTCCGGCGGCTGTGGTCAGCATGGACCCGGCCGTCGGTGACCTCGACCGCGGTGACGTCCTCATCGAGGACGGTGTGATCACCGAGGTGGCCGCACGCATCGACGCGCGGGACGCCGAAGTGATCGATGCCCGCGACCGGATCGTGATGCCCGGCTTCATCGACAACCATCGCCACAATTGGCAGACGGCGTTCCGGGGCATCGGCGCGGACTGGTACTGGTAGGCCGCGCGGGCATCGTGGCCCGGCTCCACGCCGAGGTCTTCGATCAGAGTGCGACGCAGCCGGTGGTACACGAACCTGGCGACGCCTGGCCCGCACGCCCCGTGACAGGAATCGCCGACCCGGGACTCACAACAGCCCCGCGCACGCCATCCTGCCCGCCACTTCCGCGCACGCCTCCGCAGGGCGCGGGTGCGGTGCGGCCAGCATGGGACTGCTTCCCCCGGTGTTTGCTTTTCCGGAGTAGGAGGCGAGCAGTTCGTTCGGTCCTGTTTTGATCGAGACCTTGCGAGCACCGTCGTCCTGCGTGCGCACCTCTGCCCATACTGCGGCACAGGAGGCGCTGTAGCGCAGCCTTACGGCAAAGGCGGCGTGGGTGACGGTGCTCTCGGTCCGCGCGTCCTGTTCGCAGC
Source organism: Streptomyces sp. NPDC048411 (assembly GCF_040704695.1). Taxonomy (NCBI): domain Bacteria; kingdom Bacillati; phylum Actinomycetota; class Actinomycetes; order Kitasatosporales; family Streptomycetaceae; genus Streptomyces; species Streptomyces sp. NPDC048411. Next base: position 15,003 of record NZ_JBEZKL010000140.1, on the reverse strand, counting down.
CGGAGCGGCTGGCGTAGTGCCCCTGGCAGGTCTCACCCCGGCACGACGCGGGCGACTCCCGCAGAGGGCGGCCGGTCGCCGGAGTGGGGAGGTACAGAGCACAGGCAGCGGGTACCAGTACGGCGACTGTGGTAGCCAGCACGATGACGACCTGCTCCAGTCGCCGGTTGCGGCCGGCGGGGATCTTTGCCTGGGGCGCGGGGCATGGCGTCGGCTCGGTCGATCGCAGTTCGGCATCGGCCCGGAACGCCGCTTCCCACAAGGTGAGGAGACAGGGCACGTCCACCCCTGCGAACGGCCCGAGTGCCTCGATCGCCGTACGGGGCGGGAATTGATCACCATTGAGGTAGCGATGCCAGGCCGATTTACTGTGGGCCGTACGTGCAGCCAATCCCGCCAGACTCAGCCCACTTCGCTGTTTAATGATGCGCAAATTCTCCACCAGAAGGCGGGAATCGGGACTGAGCGAGTCGGGCAAGGACTGCCAACGAGCCATCCTGTTTCCTCCATGCCGTGTTTGGGACGTCGCCGTCGCGAGACTCCCGCGCTGGTCGAGACCGTCAACTCATCCCGGACACCGCAATGCATACCCTCGAAAAGAGACCGCCAATACACAGAGGAGGCGAGACCGGTCCATGGATTTATCGGCGCAGGTTCACAATTCGTCAGACAATCGCCTTGTAGTAGATGGAGAATTCGCGGTCTCCAGATCGCCCCTGGGTGAAACCCGAGCACAGCCAGGGTCCGCCTGCGCGAAGTACGGCCAATTCCTCGGGCTCACGCGGGTACAGCTGGGAAGCCGTATGGTCGAAAGATGCCGCGGCCGTAGCCGGAGGCGGGATTGGCGTCCCACTCCGTCCACAGTTCGCCGGAGCCGCGCCGTGCGCCTTCGAAGCCGAGTGCGACGCCGTGACCGAAGCCCTTGAGATACATGTAGCCGGTGAGAACACCAGCCATCGTGAGCCGGTTGACGCAGAGATCACCACGCGCCGCTCGCTCCGCATGACGGTATGCGCGCTTCTCGCCCGGAAGTTGGATGCCGCGCGGCACGACCTGGAGCGCGTGGACGTGCCCCTGCTGCTCGTCGAACGCGAAGGACTGCAGTGCGGTGGCGTGGCGCAGCCGACCGTTGCGGATCCAGGGTTTTCGGCTGCAGCCAGTGAGGTCCGCTCCGACGAGGACGGACCGGACGATCTCTCGCCTTGTTGCGCCCAGGCAGACGGGACCGGGTTCGCGACCGCCAGGACGGCGCCGGTGCCAAGCCCGAGCAGGGCCCTGCGACTCGGATTGCCTTGGAGGGAAAGAGACATGGAGATTCCTTACTCGGGGCCCGAGGGCCCGCCCCGCGGAGTCTGCGGAGCGGGCCGGTCCTACGTGCTCAGCACCAGGGAACGGTGCCGCGGTTACGGACGTAGCGGGCGGAGACGTAGCCCTTGTGGTCGGCGAGCTTGTACCAGCGGTTGTTGCCCAGGATGTTGATCCCGCGCTTCTTGCAGGCGAGAGTGACCGTGCTGCCGTGCCGCGCCCTGCCGATGACCCGGTAGTTGGTGCCCGGGCCCGAGCGAACATTGAGGGACAGGCGGTGAGTCACCAGACGCCCCTTGACGCGAGCGGTGCGGCTCGAGGGCCTGTTCGGCTTCGCCGTGTGCCTGTGGCTGGAGGTCGAGGACCGCGGCGGCACGGAGTGCCGGGCGGGCGCCGAGGCCCGCGGGGACGGCGTGGACTGTCCGGGGGTCTGGGGGATGCCGTCGGCCGCCACGGCCGCCGCAGGAAACAGGACGAGCGTTGCCACGGCAGCCAGCAGGCCACGCTGTACAGTGCGTCGAATCATGGGAACCTCCTACGGGTTGAACTACGGGTTACGCCGGACCGCCCTGCCGGAGCGTGACCATCCGCACTCGGAACGTTTCCGGCGCGGGGCGCCTTGATGCTGTCCCCGTGAGTTCCGGGAGGAACTGGGACGTCCCACTGACCAGCTGGAACGGCCCGCCCCGCCCCCGTCATGTTCTTCGTGGTCGTGCAAGAGGGCCGCTGACCTCCGGGCCCGGCATGACTGTGTCCCCCCTGTCGAAGAGATGATCTGGGGGTGTCACGGGGCCCGAGGGGTGCCGTCGGAGACGCTGATGAGAGGTCCGACTGGGGTTCGTTGGAGGGACGACGACCCGCATGACGGGTCGCTGTCGCGGGTTCTCACCCCATGCGCCGGTATGTCGCGCGTGGCACGTTGGGTACAGCGGCATTGTGAGGGACTGGTGGCGATCATGCGAGCTCACCCCGGCGATCAACTCGTCATCGAAAGCCCGACGACCGGCGCTACCAGGCGCGACGGCGAGATCGTCGGACTCCACCATGCGGATGGAACACCCCCCTACGACGTGCGCTGGTCGGACACGGACGAAGTGACGCTCGTGTTCCCCGGCCCCAACGCGCATATCCGTCACGTCGAGCACGGGCCCGTGAGCACCCACGAGCCGTCCCGGCCGCCGACCGTGGATGAGGCGGGCACCGTGTCCGGCGCGGCCCCGCTTGCCGGGGAACCCAACCCTGGCGACATCGGCCGACGCGTGGCCGTCGAACGCAAGCGGCAAGGCCTGACCCGGGCAGAAACGGCCCGTCGCGCCCGAATGGCGCCGGACTACCTCGCGTACCTCGAAGAACGCCCGGCTGATCCGAGCCTGGCGAGTCTCACCAGCCTGGCCGCCGCACTGGGTACCAGCGTCGCAGCCCTGCGCGGGGGCGGCATCGATCAGCCGCCCGGCCAGGGCCAGGCGCTCCTGCACCCGCAGCTGCTGGACCTCAGCCCGGACGAATGCCGCGCCCGGCTTTCCACGCACGGTGTGGGACGCGTTGCGGTGTCGACCTCTGATGGCCCGGCGGTCGTCCCGGTCAACTACGAGGTCATCGATGACGCGATCGCCTTCCGGACCGCACCTGACTCAGTGCCTGCGGCGGCCGTGGGAACGGACGTCGCTTTTGAGGTCGACCATGTGGACGAGGCCATGAGCCAGGGCTGGAGCGTGCTCATCGTCGGCCCCGCGCGGGTTGTCACGGAGGCCGACGCCGTGCGGCTGCTGGCCGAGCGCGCCCACACCAAGCCATGGGCGGGCGGCGAACGCGAGATGTGGGTCTCGATCCAGCTCACGCGCCTCACCGGCCGCCGCATCATCCCGGCCGATCAGTGATGGGCCACGGACTACTGCTCGCCCGGTGCGCATTCCACGACCAGGATCCCGCACCAACCGAAGGGCGGACCCGGTCCCGGGTCCGCCGACCCGCGAAGGGAGGATCCGGTGATCCGACAAGCACCGTCCGAAGAGCGTGTGGCAGCCCTGGTCTACGACGCTGCTGCCGCCCCGTCCATGCACAACGCGCAGCCGTGGCGCTTTCGCTACTTCCAGGACAGCCGCTCCTTCCACGTGCGCGCGGACTTCGACCGCATCATGCCGCACTCCGACCCCGACACCCGCGCCCTCCACCTCGGCTGCGGCGCCGCCCTGCTGAACCTGAGGGTCGCGGCGGTCCACATGGAGTGGCACCCGGCAACCCGGCTGCTGCCCGACCCCACTGACCCGGCCCTGCTCGCCGCCGTGCAGCTGACCGGCCTCGGCAGCGGGGAGAGCGACCTCGGCGCGCTGTATCCGGCGATGCACGAGCGGCACAGCAGCCGCTTCCCGTTCGAGGAGACCGAGATTCCCCAGGCCGTGCGGACGGCTCTCAGCGACGCCGCCCGCCTTGAGGGAACAATGCTGACGTTCCCTTCCTCATGGCACCTGCAGGAGGTGCTGGAACTCTCCGAGGAAGCCGAGGCGCGCAACCTCACCGACCGTGGCAGCGACCAGGACCTGGCGCAATGGACTCGCAGCAACGCCCCGTCAGTGAACACGGCCCCTGACGGAGTCCCGGACTACGCCTTCGGGCCACGCAAGCGTGGTGGCAAAGCCCCCATGCGTGACTTCGCCAGCACCCGGCCGGTAGAGGACCGTGGCGCCGCCACGTTCGAACGGACCCCTCAGTTGGCCCTCCTCAGCACGGCGTACGACCGGCCGGAGGACTGGCTGCGCGCCGGTCAGGCCATGGAACGCGTCCTGCTGCTGGCCACCCTCGACGGCCTGTCCAGTTCCTTCGCCACCCAAGCCCTCGAGTGGGCCGACCTGCGCTGGCTGCTGCGCGACCCGGTATCCGGGAAGGGCCACACGCAGATGGTGCTGCGTCTGGGATACGGTCCCAAAGGCCCCAGCACACCGCGCCGCCCGGTTCCAGAAATACTCGACATCCAGCCCTGACCAGCCAGGTGCCCCCCGTCAGCCCGGAGGGCGAACGTGCCCGTTTCGGTGATCCAGAAGCGGTCGGCCTTGCCGCCCTCGCTGAAAGATGCGCTCGCCTGTCGCAAAGAACACCTATCGGCACATACCGCGGAGTTGCCGTGGAATGCGCTGTCCACGGGCAGAGTTACGCGGCCGACGCGGCCGCGCCCGTGCGCGGCGACGCGCCCGCGGACCCCGTGGTGCCCGCGGACGCTGTCACGGCCAGTGGCAGCGGACCCGGTCCGGACATCTCGCTCGCCTACGCGCGCCTCCAGGCACCGCGTGTCGCACGCGTGCGGCATCTCTCGCTGCGCCGCGTGCTCGGTTTGGTCGAGGAGCACACGACCGGGCGGACACTGGGATGCATGGGAGCCCCGCATGTCGATGCATGGGAGCCCCGCATGTCAATGTGGTGGAGCTCAATCGCGGTGGTGGAGCTCAATCGCGGCCTGGACCGCCGCTACCCGTTCCGCGGGTGAGGCTCGGGCCGGAGCGGAAGGGAGAACCCCGATGGAGCGCGGGCAGCTGCGCATCTATCTCGGCGCCGCCCCGGGGGTCGGCAAGACCTACGCCATGCTCGCCGAAGGTCACCGCCGGGCCGAGCGCGGTACCGACGTGGTCGTCGGCTATGTGGAGACATACGGCCGTCGCCCCGTCGAGGCGCTGCTGGAGGGGCTGGAGATCATCCCCCGCAAGACCATGGTCTACCGGGGTGCCACCTTCACGGAGTTCGACGCGGACGCGGTGATCGCCCGCCGGCCCCAGGTGGCGCTCATCGACGAGCTGGCGCACACCAATGTGCCCGGCTCGCCCCACGACAAGCGCTGGCAGGACGTGGAACGCGTACTCGATGCGGGTATCACCGTGCTCTCCACGGTCAACGTCCAGCACCTGGACTCGGTCAATGACGTCGTCCAGCAGATCACCGGGGTTCCCCAACGGGAGACCGTCCCCGATGAGGTCGTCCGCCGCGCCGATCAGGTCGAACTGGTCGACATCGCTCCCGAGGCACTGCGCCGCCGCATGGCACACGGCAACATCTACGCACCCGACAAGGTCGATGCCGCACTCACCCACTACTTCCGGTTGGGCAATCTGACCGCACTGCGCGAGCTCGCCCTGCTGTGGCTGGCCGACAACGTCGACGACCAGCTGGAGCGCTACCGTGCCGAGCACGGCATCGCCGGTACCTGGGAGGCGCGTGAGCGCGTCGTGGTCGCCCTCACCGGTGGGCCCGAAGGCGACACCCTCGTACGCCGTGCGTCTCGGATCGCCGAGCGGATCAGGGGTGCCGACCTGCTCGCCGTACACGTCACCCGCAGCGACGGACTGACCAGCGCCGCCCCCGCCAACCTCGCCCGCCAGCGGGCGCTCGTCGAAAGCCTCGGAGGCACCTACCACCAGGTGGTCGGCGAGCACATCCCCGAAGCGCTGCTGGACTTCGCACGCGGCGTGAACGCGACCCAGCTGGTGCTGGGAGCTTCGCGGCGTGGGCGCCTTGGACAGCTGTTCTCGCGTGGCGTCGGTGTGACCATGACCGCACAGTCCGGGCCCATCGACGTCCACCTGGTCACCCACGAGCAGGTCGGGCGCGGGCGACGCGTCCTCACGGGCCGTGAGGGGCTGCCGCGACGCAGGAGAATCATCGGCTTCCTCCTCATGGCCGGAGTCCTGCCGTTGCTCAGCTTCGTTCTCGCCGGGCTGCGCGGCCAGGTGTCGATGGCCGGCGACATCCTGGTCTTCCTCCTCGCCGTCATCGGTATCGCCCTGGCCGGAGGTCTCTATCCGGCGCTCGCTGCCGCTGTGGCCGGATTCCTGCTGCTCAACTACTACTTCACGCCGCCCGTCCACACCTTCACCGTCACCGATCCCGGCCATCTGCTCGCCCTGGTCGCCTTCGTCCTCGCCGCGGTGGCGGTCAGTGCGGTCGTCGACCTGGCCGCCCGCCGCACCCGCGATGCCGCCCGCGCCACAGCCGAGGCCGAGGTGCTGTCCACCCTGGCGGGCAGCGTGCTACGGGGCGAGCGTGCACTCGACGCCCTGCTGGAACGGCTGCGGGAAACCTTCAACCTGCGCTCGGTCACCCTCCTTGAGCACCGGCCGGGCGCACCGCTGACCCCCGACCGCCACCGCGACCCCCGTGGCTGGCAGATCGCCGCATCCGTCGGCGCCGAGCCGTGCGCCAGCCCCGACGAAGGTGATGCCGATGTCCCTGTCGGAGGCGATCTGACGCTGGTTCTGCGCGGCCGTGCCCTGCCCGCCGCCGATCAACGGGTCCTGGAGGCATACGCTGCCCAAGCCGCCGTCGCGCTGCACCAGCAGCGCCTGGAGGAGGAGGCCGAGCAGACACGCCCCGTCGCTGAGGCCGACCGGGCACGTACCGCTCTGCTCCATGCCGTCAGCGACGAGCTGCACACCCCACTGACCGCCGCCTCATCCGCTCTCGACCGCCTGGCCGGCCCCGGCACGGTTGCGGACGACGCCGAACACGCCCGGCTCGTCGCCACCGCCCGGAGGTCCGTCGCTCGCATCGACCGGGTGGTCGCCAACCTGCTCGACGTGAACCGCCTCCAGGCCGGCACGCTCGGCACCGCTCCTCGGCCTTTGTCGGTCGAGGAGGTCATCCCCCACGTGCTGGACGACCTCGGCGACACGGACCATCATGTCGACATCCGCATTCCGGACGGCATCTCCGAACTCCTCGCCGATCCCGCCCTCGTCGAGCGCATCCTGATCAATCTGATCTCCAACGCCCGGCACCACAGCCCGCCGGACAAGCATCTGCTGGTCACCGCGAGCACCCATGCCGACCGTGTCGAAATCCGCGTCGTCGACCGCGGACCGGGACTTCCCCGCAAGGCCCACGTGGCCGGAGAGTACGGAGCCGGACCCGAGCTCGGGCTGACACTCGCTCGCGGGCTTGCCGAGGCCATGGGCGGAAGCCTCGCCTCCGACGAGACGCCCGGCGGCGGCCTCACCATGATCCTCAGTCTGCCCGCGGTCACACGGCAGTGAGTTGCCGGTCCGCCGGCACGGCGGCCGGCATGGGCAGGACCATGGTCAGGCCCGGTTTGAACCACCGAAAGACTTACCGCCTCCACATCAGGGGTGCCGTCCGGACCCAGGGCCCGGACAGCCCGCCGCACCTGGATGGGGCGGCCGGTGCGTCATCGCCACTGCCGGCCGCCTGTGGTGTTCCAGGGCCAGGTGGCGAGGGTGGTGTGCATCAGCCGGGCGGCGGTCGAGAGTCGGCTGTCGGTGGCCCGGTGGAGGGTGAGGGTGCGGCGGCACGCGGGGTCGTCAATGCCGATCCAGGCGCCTGGTGCGCTGATGTCGGTGCCGCGGGCCATGGCCGGGATGAGGGTGAGGCCGATGCCGGCGCTGACCAGGCCGGCGAGGGCGGCCAGCTCGTCGCCCTCGCAGACGATACGCGGGGTCAGATTGTGGCCGTCGAAGAGTCGATCGAGCAGGCAGCGCTGCCAGTGGCCGGGTCGTGGGATCACAAAAGGCTCCTCGTGCAGCTCCTCGACACTGACGGAGGCGCGGGAGGCGAGCCGGTGGTCGGACGGCGCGGCCAGCCAGACCGGCTCGTCGTGCAGGTGGACGCTGTCCAGTCCATCGCCCAGGATCGGCTGGGAGGCGACGCACAGGTCGACCTCGCGGGCGCGCAGGGCGCGATGCATGTCCGCGGCCGGCATCTGGTGGAGTTCGACGTCGATATCAGGGTGGGCGTCTTTGTAGGCAGCCAGAGGGCCGGTGATGGTCAGAAACGTCTCCGAGGCCAGCCGTACACCGCCGACGCCCTCGCGGGCCGCCTCCGCCACAGCACGGCGTCCTGCTTCCAGCTCCTCGAGGGAGCGCTCGACGTGATCTCGGAAGATCCGCCCCGACTCGTTGAGGCGGAGACGACCGGCCCGATCGAACAGCCGCGCGCCGAGTTCGGACTCCAGCCGCCCGATCGTGCGGCTCAACGACGGCTGAGCGACACGCAGTTCCCTGGCCGCCCGGCTGAGGTGCTCCAGCCGTGCGACCACGAGGAATTGCTCGAGCGCATGCAGGTCCATCGCCATCCTCTCCCCTCATAGCACCGATGACATAGCGGGATAGCAATATTGATCTTTGACATGATGCTGTATCGAGCATGACTGTGGAGGGCGTGACCACCACATATGAACGACCATCAACAACCCTGCGGCCCACAGGCGTTGCCGGTCGGCTGTTCCGGGCGGCGGTGACAATACACACCGTTGCGGCCTTCGGTCAGCCGGTCTTCGCGGGCGTCTACCTCACCGGCGAGATCGGCGGCCTCGACTGGCACGCCCAGGGCGCCAACCTCGTATTCTCCCTCGGATTGCTGCAAGCCGCCGTCGGCGGCGCGGCCTCGAGGCGGATGCGCCGCCTGTGGCCGTTAGCCGTGTCGGTGCTGATCTTTGCGGCCGAAACGGGGCAGTACACGGCGGGGTTGTCCGGCCTGCTGTGGGTGCACATCCCACTGGGCGTGATGATCATCGCCGCGCTGGCCGTGCTGTCCGCCGCGGTCTGGGTGCGGCCGCTGCCGAACCGCGCCGTATCCGACCGGGCCAAAGACGCGGGCGAGCCGCAGCGGGACGAGACCCATGTCTGAGCGACCGGGACTCATCCTTCACGACGGCTGGAGCAGCGCGGAGTGGACCCGCCGCCACGTGCTCGGGCTCGGCGGCGCGCTGGGGCTGGCCACGGCGGGCGGGCTGGCGCTGTCCGGCGCGATGGCCCACCGTCCTGCGAGCACCGGCAACCAGCTGCGCAGCGCCGCGCCGCTGCCCGAGCCGTACACCGTGCCGCTGCCGATCCCGCCCGTCCTCAAACCGGCCGGCACCTCCGGGGGCGCCGACCGGTACGAGATCACCCAGCGCCAGGTGTCCGCGGAGATCCTGCCCGGGATCCGAACGGGGCTGTGGACGTACAACGGCACCTTCCCCGGCCCGACGATCGAGTCCCGCCGCGGACGACCGATCACCGTGGCGCACCGCAACGAGCTGCCCGTGCCGACCGTGGTGCATCTGCACGGCGGGCGGACCCCCGCCGCCTCCGACGGCTACCCCACCGACCTCGTCCTCCCGCGCAGCTGGTCCGACCCCGCAGCGCACCACCACCAGCACCACACCGGCGCACACGCAATGCCCGACCCTCGCGCGGTCACCAGCCGGACCACGCGCGAGTACACCTTCCCGATGGACCAGCGCGCCACCATGCTCTGGTACCACGACCACCGCATGGACTTCACCGCCCCGGCGATCTGGCGAGGCCTGGCCGGGCTGCACATCATCCGCGACGACACCGAGGACGCCCTCGACCTGCCCCGCGGAGAACGCGAATTGCCGCTGATGATCGCCGACCGGGCGTTCGCCTCCGACGGCTCCCTGACCTACCCCTCCCTCGACCCCACACTGCGAGACCGGCCCGGCGTGAGGGCGCACTACGCGGCCGGCGTGCTCGGCGACGTGATCCTGGTCAACGGGGCACCCTGGCCGATTCACGAGGTCGACGCCGTCCGCTACCGGCTGCGACTGCTCAACGCCTCCAACGCCCGCCACTACGAGCTGGCAGCCGTCACCGACGACGGGCACCGCCTGGACCTGGTGCAGATCGGCGCCGACCAGGGCCTGCTCGCCGCCCCCGTCAGCCACACCACCCTGCCGATCGCACCGGCGGAACGCTACGACGTGGTTGTCGACTTCGCGGGCCTGCCGACCGGCAGCCGGGTGCGCCTGATCAACCGGCTCGGCACCGGACGCACCCGCGAGGTCATGGCCTTCCGCGTCGCGCGCCGCGCCGGGGACGACACCCACATCCCCGCACTCCTCGCCGACGACCTGCCCATCTGGCGGCGTTCCGAGGCAACCGCGGTCCGGGACTTCGCCTTCCGCGCCGGACACATGCAGCACGGCCGTGGCTGGGTCATCGGCGGGCGAGCCTTCGACCCCTCTCGCACCGACGTCCGCATCCGGCTCGGGGCCGTCGAGGTATGGCGGCTCGTCGCCGACGTCCACCACCCCATCCACCTCCACCTGGTCGGATTCCGGGTGCTGGCCCGCGGCGGGCGCGCGCCCCTGCCGCACGATGCCGGACTGAAGGACACCATCTCGCTGCGGCCGGGCGAATCAGCGGAGATCATCACCCGCTTCGACGGCTACCGCGGCCGCTACCTCTTCCACTGCCACAATGCGGAACACGAGGACATGGGCATGATGGCCAACCTCGAAATAACCTGATACGTCCTCATTGCGGGCCAGAACCGCGCCGCGGTGGCGGGGGGCAGTGCGGCGAGGGCGGCGGCCATCAGCGTGGCGAGACGGGGGCGCACCGGCTTGTCCTCCGCGGGGACGTGGGCACCTCGACCGCTTGGGGGAGCCGGCCAGGGTCGAGGCGGGCTGGGCGGAGGCCGGGGGTAGGTCTGGGCCTACCCCCAGTGTCGCGCCTGCCGCACTGCGCCGTGAAGCTCTCCTGCGGTTTCGTGGAGGCATCACGGAGACGGAGAGGCGGCGCCCCGATGACGGCATGGCTGGGTGAGCAGGTGCTGGCGTACGGAAGCTTCGGCATCCTCGCCGCAGTGCTGCTGCCTGCCCTGGAGGCGGCGCTCCCGGTGATCGGGGCGCTGACGCCAGGGCAGGCTGCCGTGGGCTCGGCGGGATGCTCGCCCGGCACGGCCACATCACGGTCGAGGCAGCCCTGTTCACCGCGCTCATGGGCGCGGTGCTCGGCAACCTCGCCGGCCGGCCCGGATGACATCCCGGTCGAGGCACCGCCGGTACACCGAGCGGGCCCAGGGGCTGATCGAACGGCGCGCGGCAGCGCGGTGTTCGTCGGACGCTTCACCGCCGTCCTGCGCACCCTCGTACCGCCCCTGTGCGGGGCGACCGGGATGCCGCTGCGCCGCTATCCGTTCTGTTCCGTGGTCAGCAGCGCGGTGTGGGCGTCGGCCTTCGTCCTGATCGGCTACGTCACGGGGCGGCGGGGCCCGGGTGACACCTCCGAGGGCGCAGGCTCCTGCCAGTGCAGGCAGATGCCGCACGCCACGCCGTGATCGGCGTCCCGGCCGCTTCGGCAATGGCCTGACCGGCGCCGCTTTCCGAGGCATCCGTCCCGCCCAGGTGCGCGGGATGACCGAACACCGAAACGAGTGGGGACACATGAGTAAAGACGCGATCCAGTTGCGCTCCGTCATCAGGCGGTACGGCTCCGGCGGTACCTCCGTCACCGCCCTCGACGACGTCTCGCTCGCCTTCCGCAGGGGGACGTTCATCGCCGTGATGGGCCCCTCCGGCTCCGGCAAGTCGACGCTCCTGCAGTGCGCGGCCGGGCTGGACCGGCCCACGTCGGGTTCGGTCACCGGGGGCGGCACCGAGCTGACCAAGCTGAGCGAGACCAAGCTGACCCTGCTGCGCCGCGAGCGCATCGGCTTCGTCTTCCAGGCGTTCAACCTGCTGCCGTCCCTGACCGCCGAGCAGAACGTGGCGCTGCCCCTTCGCCTGGCCAGCCGCCGCCCCCCGAAGGATCGGGTCCTCGAGGTGCTCCAGCAGGTCGGCCTCGGCGACCGCGCCCGGCACCGGCCGACCGAGATGTCCGGCGGCCAGCAGCAGCGGGTCGCGCTGGCCCGCGCCCTGATCACGCGCCCGGAGGTACTCTTCGGCGACGAGCCCACCGGCGCCCTCGACTCCCAGACCGGCCGCGAGGTGCTGACCCTGCTGCGCGGCATGGTCGACCGCGAGGGCCAGACGATCATCATGGTCACCCACGCCCCGGTCGCCGCCTCCTACGCCGACCGTGTGGTCTTCCTCGTCGACGGCCGGGTCAACGGCGAGCTGATCGGAGCCTCCGCCGAGGACATCGCCGCGCGCATGACCAAGCTGGAGGCCGTACCGTGCTGAGCACCGCCCTGCGCACCCTGCGCACCCGCTGGGTCACCTTCGTCGGCAGTTTCGTCGCCCTCTCGCTGGGCGTCGCGCTCCTCGCCGTGATGGGTCTGGCGCTGGCGTCCTCGCTCGACGCCCCCGATCGCAGGCCCGAGCGGTTCGCCGCCGCCCCGGTCGTGGTCAAGGGCGCGGACACCCTGCGGGTGCCCACGTCGATCGGCGACCGGACGCAGAAGCTCGCGCACCCCCGGCCCGTACCGGGCGAGGTCGTCGCCCGGCTGAAGGAGCTGGGGAGCGTCGTCGAAGACCGGTCGTTCCCCCTACGGGCCCAGGGCGGGCCCGGTGACCTGGTGGGACACCCCTGGTCGACCGCCGCCTTCGCCCCGTACCGCATCGACGCGGGACGCGAGCCCCGCACCGCCGGCGAGGTGGCGGTCAGCGGCGACTGGGTCCGGCCGGGCGCCCGGGTACGGACCGACGGCGGCACCGTACGGGTCGTCGGCACCGTCGCCGGTCTCGGCTTCGAGAACGCTGTCTTCTACACCGACCAACGTGCCGCCGAGCTGTCGCCGCACAGCTTCCAGGTCACCGTGGACGCCGACGAGGAGGCCGTGCGCGAGGCGGTGCGGGGCAGCGACGGCGCCCAGGTCCTCACCGGTGACGCGCGCAGGTTCGCCGACGCCGATCCCGACCGGGACAGCGAGGCCCTCACCGCGATGAACGCCATGTTCGGCACGGCCGGCGGAGTCACCGGCTTCGTGTCGGTGTTCGTGGTGGCGTCCACCTTCGCGTTCGCGGTCGCCCAGCGGCGCCGGGAGTTCGGTCTGCTGCGCACCGCGGGGGCCACTCCGGGTCAGATCCGCCGCATGGTCGTCTCCGAGGCCCTCGTGGTGGGCGTGCTCGCCTCGGCCACCGGCTGCGTGCTCGGGGCGTACGGGGCGCCGAAGCTGGCCGAGTGGGTGGTCGAGGGCGGCCTCGCCCCCCGATGGTTCACCATCGGCGATGACACCTGGCCGTACCACATGGCGTTCTGGACGGGCCTGCTCGTCGCGCTGTGCGGTGTGGTGGCCGCGTCCTGGCAGGCCGGCCGGACCGGCCCCACCGAGGCACTGCGCGAGGCGGCCGTGGACAACCGGGCGATGACATGGGGTCGTTGGCTCTTCGGCGTGGCCCTGCTGCTGGCAGCGGCCGTGACGCTGGGCCTGGCCTATGTGAGCGACCCGGCCGACCTGCTGCACCGCAAGACCTATGTGAGCCGGCCGATGCTGCTGATCACCGGGGTCGCGCTGCTCGCACCGGTGCTGGTACGCCCCTTGGCCCGGCTGATCGCCTGGCTCCCGGCCCAGTTGCCCGGCGCCGCCGGGATGCTGGTGCGGGAGAACGCGGCCGCCGGCGTCCGACGCACCGCCGCCGTCGCGGCGCCCGTCCTGGTCACGGTCGCGCTGGCCGGCTCACTGCTGGGCGCAACCGCCACGTTGAACGAGGCCAAAGCCACCGAGGTGGCGGAGCAGACAGCCGCCGGCTTCGTGATCACCCCGGCCGGCGGTGCGGGCTTCGACCGGGCGACGCTGGAGAAGCTGTACGACGTGCCCGGCGCCGAAATGTCGGCGACCTCGTCAAGTGCCGTCTACGCCCTGGAGGATGGCGTTGCGCTCGTCAAGTCCGAGGCCCGCGCCGCCGAACCCGCACTGCTCGCCGCCACCACCCGGTTGCCGCTGGCCGCCGGCAAGGTGAGCGACCTCGACAACGACTCGATCATCGTCAACGAGGAGTGGGAACGGCACGTCGTGGGCGAACGGGTGGACGTGTGGCTCGGTGACGGTACGAAAAAAGCGCTGCGGATCGCCGCGGTCATGGCCATCGGCACCGGCAACAACGGTGTCTACGTCACCCCGCGCAATGCCCCGGGCGCGTCCGTCGACCGTGTCGACGTGGCCCTCGCGGACGGTGCCGACGCGACCACCGTGGCCGCCGGACTGCGCGAGGTGGTGCACACCTCGGGCGGAGAGGTCTTCACCAAGGATCAGTGGGTGCGGGCGACATACCCCGAGACCAATCGCACGACCCGGCTGGGCTTCCTGCTGGTCCTCGGTATCGCCCTCCTGTACACGGGTATTTCGCTGGCCAACACCATGGTCATGGCGACCTCCGACCGGGTCCGTGACCTGGCCGTGCTGCGGCTGGCCGGAGCCACCAGGTGGCAGGTGCTGCGGCTGGTGGGCGCCGAGGCGCTGATGGTGGTCACGGTCGGCGCGGTGCTGGGACTCCTGGTCGCCGGGCTCAACCTGATGGGCATGTGGGGCGCGCTGGGCCTGCTGTCGGTGTGGACCTCAATCGAGATCCCGTGGGCGACGATCGGCGGGGCCGTGGGCGCCTGCGTGGTGCTCGCCGTGGTTTTCTCGGTCGTCCCTGCGGCGCTCTCCTTGCGCCGCAGGGCAGTGGAGCTGGCGGGTGTGCGGGAGTGACCTCCTGATCCGGCGCCGGACGGACATCCCCCGTCCGTCCGGTGCCGTCCCTCCGCGCGCGATGGCATCCCCGTGACACGCGGCGCGGAGGCCCTCGCGCGGGTTCCGGCAGCACCCCCATGGTGGGCACGCGCACTTCGCCACGCAGAACTATGGTGTCCCACCACATACGCCTCTGACCTGCACATTCCTACGGTGTGGCGACACGCAAACGTCCCCGTCACACACCAGGAACTGGTACCGATGTCCCCGAGGCTGCTATGTCGTGTCAAGCCGCTTGAGTGAGATTCTCGGCGTTCTCAAGTCGGTTTCGGTCGGCGTGTTCGAGGATCTTGAAGATCT
>NZ_JBEZKL010000139.1:0-19128 GCF_040704695.1 Streptomyces sp. NPDC048411 | reverse complement strand
GTAGGTGGTGGTGTACTGGGCGGGGGAGGCGCCGGTGGTGTTGCCGCGGGGGTCGACCCCTTCCGTATGTCCGTCAACAATCAGCGGCGGTGCTGCGAGTCCGCCACCGTCACCTCGACGCGCTGGAACTCCTTGAGGTCGCTGTACCCCGTCGTCGCCATCGCCCGGCGCAGCGCACCGAAGATGTTCATCGAACCGTCGGGGGTGTGCGAGGGGCCGGTGAGGACCTCCTCCGTCGTGCCGACGGAGCCCAGGTCGACCAGCTTGCCGCGCGGCACGTCCTCGTGGACCGCCTCCATGCCCCAGTGCCGGCCGCGGCCGGGCGCGTCCGTCGCACGGGCCAGCGGGGAGCCCATCATCACGGCGTCCGCGCCGCAGGCGATGGCCTTCGGCAGGTCGCCGGACCAGCCGACGCCGCCGTCCGCGATCACGTGCACATACCGGCCACCGGACTCGTCCATGTAGTCGCGGCGGGCCCCGGCCACGTCGGCGACCGCGGTCGCCATCGGGACCTGGATACCGAAGACGTTGCGCGTGGTATGCGCGGCGCCGCCGCCGAAGCCGACGAGGACACCGGCCGCGCCGGTACGCATCAGGTGCAGGGCCGCGGTGTACGTGGCGCAGCCGCCGACGATCACCGGGACGTCCAGCTCGTAGATGAACTGCTTGAGGTTGAGCGGCTCGGCCGCACCCGAGACGTGCTCGGCGGAGACCGTCGTACCGCGGATGACGAAGATGTCCACACCTGCGTCGACGACTGCCTTGGAGAACTGCGCGGTGCGCTGCGGCGAGAGCGCGGCGGCGGTGACGACACCGGAGTCGCGCACCTCCTTGATGCGCTGCCCGATCAGCTCCTCCTGGATCGGGGCCGCGTAGATCTCCTGGAGGCGGCGGGTCGCCGACTCCACGGGCATCTCGGCGATCTCGTCGAGGAGCGGCTGCGGGTCGGCGTGCCGGGTCCACAGGCCCTCGAGGTTGAGGACGCCGAGGCCGCCCAGCTCGCCGATCCTGATCGCGGTCTGCGGGGAGACCACGGAGTCCATGGGTGCGGCCAGGAACGGCAGCTCGAACCGGTAGGCGTCGATCTGCCAGGCGATCGAGACCTCCTTCGGGTCGCGGGTGCGACGACTCGGAACGACGGCGATGTCGTCGAATGCGTACGCCCTGCGGCCGCGCTTGCCGCGCCCGATCTCGATCTCAGTCACGATGATGTGGCCTTTCCTTCTACGTCTGCGTTCCCAGTATCCCCGACACACGGCTGAGGGGCGGTCCCGGTACGCCCGGACCGCCCCTCACCTGTGGTGATGCGTTACTTCCTGCTGTAGTTCGGTGCCTCGACCGTCATCTGGATGTCGTGCGGGTGGCTCTCCTTGAGACCCGCGGACGTGATGCGGACGAAGCGGCCCTTGGTCTCCATCTCGTCAATGGAGGCGGCGCCCACATAGCCCATCGTCTGGCGAAGGCCGCCGACGAGCTGGTGCAGCACGTTGGCCAGCGGGCCGCGGTAGGGCACCTGGCCCTCGATGCCCTCGGGCACGAGCTTGTCGTCCGAGGCCACGTCGGCCTGGAAGTAGCGGTCCTTGGAGTACGAGCGGCCCTGCCCGCGGGACTGCATCGCCCCGAGGGAACCCATGCCGCGGTACGACTTGAACTGCTTGCCGTTGATGAAGAGGAGCTCGCCGGGAGACTCCTCGCAGCCCGCGAGGAGGCTACCCAGCATGACCGTGTCGGCACCGGCGGCGAGCGCCTTGCCGATGTCGCCGGAGTACTGCAGACCGCCGTCGCCGATGACCGGGACGCCAGCCGCGCGGGCGGCGAGGGCGGCCTCGTAGATCGCGGTGACCTGCGGGACGCCGATACCGGCGACCACGCGCGTGGTGCAGATGGAGCCGGGGCCCACGCCGACCTTGACGCCGTCGACACCGGCGTCGATCAGGGCCTGCGCGCCGTCACGCGTCGCGACGTTGCCGCCGATGACGTCGATGCCGACGCTGGACTTGATCTTCGCCATCCAGTTCAGCGCGTTGCTGTTGTGTCCGTGCGAGGTGTCGACGATGAGGAAGTCCACGCCCGCCCCGGCCAGGGCCTGCGCGCGCTCCAGTGCCTCGGGGCTGGCGCCGACGGCCGCGCCGACGAGGAGGCGGCCCTCGGCGTCCTTGGCCGCGTTCGGGTACTGCTCGGCCTTCACGAAGTCCTTGACCGTGATGAGGCCCTTAAGGACGCCCGCGTCGTCGACCAGCGGAAGCTTCTCGATCTTGTGACGGCGCAGCAGCTCCATGGCGTCGACGCCGGAGATGCCGACCTTGCCGGTCACGAGCGGCATCGGCGTCATGACCTCGCGCACCTGGCGGCTGCGGTCGGACTCGAACGCCATGTCGCGGTTGGTGACGATGCCGAGCAGCTTGCCCGCCGGGTCGGTCACCGGGACGCCGCTGATACGGAACTTGGCACACAGCGCGTCGGCCTCGGCCAGCGTCGCGTCCGGGTGCACGGTGATCGGGTCGGTCACCATGCCGGACTCGGAGCGCTTCACGAGGTCGACCTGGTTGACCTGGTCCTCGATCGACAGGTTGCGGTGCAGCACACCGACGCCACCCTGCCGCGCCATGGCGATGGCCATTCGGGACTCGGTGACCTTGTCCATCGCCGCGGAGAGCAGCGGAATGTTCACGCGTACGTTGCGCGAGATGCGGGACGAGATGTCGACTGCGTTGGGCAGCACTTCGGATGCGCCGGGCAGCAGCAGCACGTCGTCGTATGTCAGCCCGAGCGTCGCGAATTTCTCGGGCACTCCGTCGACGTTTGCAGTCATGACACCTTCCCCAAATGGCCTTGATCGGTGCGGATGTCCATGCTAACGGCCTCCGGGGGTGTCTCATTCCACGATCAAGATCACCTAGAGGTTCTGTAGCTTCGTACGGAACCTGCGTACGAGGAAAACCGACGCCGCTCTACTGCTCGGCGAGGGCGCGCAACCTGCTCAGCGCGCGGTGCTGAGCAACCCGGACCGCACCCGGCGACATGCCGAGCATCTGTCCGGTCTCCTCGGCGGTCAGACCGACCGCCACCCGGAGAACGAGCAGCTCACGCTGGTTCTCCGGAAGATTGGCGAGGAGCTTCTTGGCCCAGGCCGCGTCGCTGCTGAGCAGCGCACGCTCCTCGGGCCCGAGTGAATCGTCCGGCCGCTCCGGCATCTCGTCGGAGGGCACGGCCGTCGACCCCGGGTGCCGCATCGCGGCCCGCTGCAGATCGGCGACCTTGTGGCCGGCGATGGCGAAGACAAAAGCTTCGAAGGGCCTGCCGGTGTCCTTGTAGCGCGGCAACGCCATCAGCACCGCGACACAGACCTCCTGCGCCAGGTCCTCCACAAAGTGGCGAGCATCACCGGGCAACCGGTTCAGCCTGGACCTGCAGTAGCGCAGCGCGAGGGGGTGGACATGGGCCAGCAGATCATGGGTGGCCTGGGCGTCTCCGTCGACGGCGCGGTGCACCAGAGCACCGATCCCCGTCGTCTCGTCGTCGCGCATCGGACCATGGTGCCCCGACGCCGCCTCATCCGCGGCACCGCGTCCGTAGTTGTGCACCGAAGCGTTATGAGCGGGTGCGCCGGAAGTCATGTCCTGCGCCCTCCCCTTCCGCTCGACCGAATCGTTCCCGAGGAACTCCACATCTCAAGGATGCGTCATCGGCCGGGAAGCGTCACATACCGAGGCCGCCGAGCAGCCGATCGACGTCCTGCCGCCCCCGTCACCCCGTCCGCCGAAGTGCGGACGGGGAAGCGGCCGGCTACCGGTCATGGCCGGTCATCAGCGGACCAGGCCCCAGCGGAAGCCGAGTGCGACGGCGTGCGCCCGGTCCGAGGCGCCGAGCTTCTTGAACAGCCGCCTGGCGTGCGTCTTCACCGTGTCCTCGGAGAGAAAGAGCTCGCGCCCGATCTCCGCGTTGGAACGGCCATGGCTCATCCCTTCCAGCACCTGGATCTCACGCGCGGTGAGCGTGGGCGCCGCACCCATCTCGGCGGACCGCAGCCGACGCGGGGCGAGCCGCCACGTCGGATCGGCCAGCGCCTGGGTGACGGTCGCCCGCAGCTCCGCGCGGGAGGCGTCCTTGTGCAGATATCCGCGGGCACCGGCGGCGACCGCGAGCGCGACACCGTCCAGGTCCTCCGCGACGGTCAGCATGATGATCCGGGCCCCGGGGTCGGCGGAGAGCAGCCGCCGGACCGTCTCCACACCTCCCAGACCGGGCATGCGTACGTCCATCAGAATCAGATCCGAACGGTCGGCTCCCCAGCGGCGGAGGACTTCCTCGCCGTTGGCCGCCGTCGTCACACGCTCGACGCCGGGCACGGTCGCGACCGCGCGACGGAGCGCCTCTCGGGCAAGCGGGGAGTCGTCGCAGACGAGGACGGATGTCATGACCGTCCTCCGCAGCTGATGCGCGTCACCTTGAGCCTCCAGGCTGTTACAAGTCGTCACCTGTGCGATTGACGCTCTCGGACGTCTGCCCGATCGCCTTTTCTGCCAACCGCCTCCGCACTCTCAACGATGGTCACTCGAAAGAGTTACGGGCCCGCAGGGCGGGTTCGGCACTCTACGTGAGGGACCGTGCACAGAGGAGAGCGGCGCGGATCGTCAAGCCGTCAACCGAACTTCACTTGAACGTATGCCCCATTTAGTCACTTTTCTTCCCTTTTGCTGGTGTCTGTGGCTAGATTCGCAATCAGTCATATTTACATCTACTAGCACCGTAGATGTACGGTCATGGGCACCGGTCCAACGACGAACGACAACGACGTTTCCGACCCACGATGGTTTCGAGGGGACAAGCAATGGCAGATTTCTCCCGCCTTCCCGGACCCAACGCCGATCTGTGGGACTGGCAGCTGCTGGCGGCCTGCCGTGGGGTCGACAGCTCGCTGTTCTTCCATCCGGAAGGTGAGCGCGGAGCGGCACGGAGCGCCCGCGAAAACTCGGCGAAAGAGGTCTGCATGCGATGCCCGGTGCGCGCCGAGTGTGCGGCGCACGCCCTGGCAGTGCGCGAGCCCTACGGAGTGTGGGGCGGACTGACCGAGGACGAGCGCGAGGAGCTCATGGGACGGGCCCGCAACCGGCTGATCGCGGCGGCACCCACAGGGATGGCCGCCCCGTCCGGACACGGTTGATCGATCCTTCCGCGCCTTGCACAACAAAAGAGGAAACGTTCCTGCACCGCATGCCTGCGGGGCGGGCCAGCGGCATGCCCCGGCCCCGGCCTAGCGGGCGGCCGCCAGAGACAGCTGGTCCAGGGTGGCTGCCACCGCGGGAACGTGGGCCAGGTCGGGAAGAGTCAGCGCGACGATCTCGCGTTCGATCGCCGGCTCCACCGTCACCGTGCGGGCCCCTTTGGGACGTACCGACTCGATCGCCAGCTCCGGCAGCACGGCCACTCCCAGACCGGCGCCGACCAGGCCGATCACCGCGGGGTAGTCGTCGGTGGCGAAGTCGATCCGGGGAATGAAGCCGGACTTCTCGCAGACCTCCACCAGCTGCCGGCGGCAGCGCGGGCAGCCCGCGATCCAGGACTCATCGGCCAGTTCACCGATGCCCACCGCGTCCGCGCCCGCCAGTCGGTGCCCGTCGGGAACCAGGCCGATCAGCCGGTCGGTGAGCAGCGGGCGCACGACCAGGTCCTCCCATTCGCCGCCCGAGGCGCCGTAGCGGAACGCCAGAGCGATGTCGCAGTCCCCCTCCCTGAGCATCTCGACCGAGCGCGGCGGCTCCGCGTCGACCAGGGAGACCCTCGTCCCCGGGTGGGCGGCGCGCAGCGCGGCCAGGGCCCCGGGAACCAGAGTGGAACTGCCGCTGGGGAACGAGACGAGCCGGACCCGGCCGGCCCGCAGCCCGGCGATCGCGGCGACCTCCTCCTCGGCGGCGGTCAGCCCGGCGAGGATGCCGGACGCGTGACGTACCAGCGCCTCACCCGCCTGGGTGAGCCGCATCTCGCGACCTGTGCGGATCAGCAGCGTGGTGCCGGCCGAGGACTCCAGGGCCTTCATCTGCTGGCTGACCGCGGGCTGGGTGCAGCCCAGTTCGCGCGCGGCGGCGGAGAACGAGCCGGTGGCGGCCACGGCGCGCAGGACACGGAGATGACGGGCTTCGATCACTCCTCAACCATAAGGGCGGCTTGGGACGCATGCGAAGTATTCGCATGC
The DNA here is from genome assembly GCF_040704695.1 of Streptomyces sp. NPDC048411. Classification (NCBI taxonomy): domain Bacteria; kingdom Bacillati; phylum Actinomycetota; class Actinomycetes; order Kitasatosporales; family Streptomycetaceae; genus Streptomyces; species Streptomyces sp. NPDC048411. The sequence goes on along the minus strand of NZ_JBEZKL010000139.1, from coordinate 12,935 downwards.
GGCTTTGGGGATGAGAGCACTAGCGTTCGCTGCATGGAACTGCTGACTGTGAATGCGGGGCGGCCCGAGGCCGTCGACTACACCGACGCCGCCGGCGGCGTGACCGGGATCGGCAAGCAGCCGACCGACGGCCCGGTGCGGGTCACCGATCCCGGTCCCAAGGGCAGCGGCGGCAGTGGGGTGGCCGGGGACGCGGTGTGCGATCTGCGCCATCACGGCGGCTCGGACCAGGCCGTGTACGCCGTCGCCCGCGAGGAACTCGACGCCTGGGAGCGTTCGCTCGGCCGCCCGCTGGCCAACGGCGCGTTCGGCGAGAACCTGACGACCGCCGGACTGGACGTGAGCGGCGCGAGGATCGGCGAGCGTTGGCGGATCGGACCCGATCTGGTCCTGGAGGTGACGTCGGGCCGCATTCCGTGCCGCACGTTCGCCGGCCACCTCGGAGAGAAGCACTGGGTCAAGCGATTCACGGAGGCGGCCGCTCCGGGTGCCTACCTGCGGGTGATCGAGCCGGGCGAGATCCGCGCCGGGGACCCGGTCGAGATCGTGCACCGGCCGGACCACGACGTGACCGTACGGATGCAGTTCCTGGCGGCGACGACGCGACGGGACCTGCTGCCGGAGCTGCTCAGGGCCCGGGACGCACTGCATCCCGAGACGCTGCGCGCCGCCCTGAAGTACGTGGAGTCGCAGGCACCCGGCGAGTGAGTCAGTGCGGTGTGCGGGGCACTAACGTGCCGCGTATGACGACTGCATTGATTACGGGCGCGACCGCGGGAATCGGGGCCGCCTTCGCGCGGCGTCTCGCGGCCGACGGGCACAACCTGGTGCTGGTGGCGCGCAGCACCGAGCGGCTCCGGGAACAGGCCACCGAGCTGCACGACCGGCACGGCATCGAGGCCGAGGTGCTGACCGCCGACCTCTCCGAGGACGATGGGATCGCCTCGGTCGAGGCGCGGCTGACGAACCGCCGGCAGCCTGTCGATCTGCTGATCAACAATGCCGGATTCGGCAACAAGGGCCGCTATCTGGATGTGTCGATGGCGGACGAGCTGAAGATGCTGAAAGTGCACTGCGAGGCGGTGCTGCGGCTGACCTCGGCTGCCGCGGCGGGGATGAAGGAACGCGGGCGGGGCGGGGTGGTCAATGTGGCCTCGGTGGCGGCGTTCGTACCGCGCGGGACGTACGGCGCGTCCAAGGCGTGGGTCGTTCAGTTCACCCAGGGCGCGGCGAAGGACCTGGCCGGTTCGGGGGTGCGGCTGATGGCGCTGTGCCCCGGCTTCGTAAGGACCGAGTTCCATGAGCGCGCCGGGATGGGAACCGGCAACATCCCGGGCTGGATGTGGCTCGACGCGGACAGGCTGGTCGCCTCGGCGCTCGCGGATCTGGCGCGCGGGAAGTCGGTGTCGATCCCGGACGCGCGGTACAAGGCGCTGATGGGGCTGGTGAAGGTGGCCCCGCGCGGCCTGCTCGGAGGGGTCACCTCCAAGACGGGCCGCAAGTACGGTCCGCAGTAGGGCGGTCGGACGGTGAGCGGATTACTTCACGCCACGGCCCGCGTACGCGCCGATGGTGGGGGCGCCGGGCTTCAGCTCGTTGCCGAACCAGTCCTTGCCGCCGTTGTTCTCGATGACGGCTCCGGCGGCCGGGGCGGGCGAGCCGTCGCCGAGCCGGAAGTCGTCCCGCAGCTTCGGGTCCTCGGTGGTGCCGCCGGGGTTGGGGCGGGTCATGTCGATGCCGTGGAACGCGTTGTGATCGAAGGAGAAGTGCTCTCCCTCGTGAGCGAGGGAGATTCCTGCCTACCTTGCGGTGGCGGGCTTGACGCGACGGGCGCGCCTGACGACTGCCCTTCCGGCAGCCGGAACGAGCGCGAGGCCCGTCCGGTACAGGTGCAGGACGTTCACCGATGCGTTGTGGTCGGCGTTCTTGCACACGAACACGGCCTGGTTCTCCCGGCTCCCGGGTGGAGCAGCCGGTCGCCGGGGCCGTAGGTGCGGGCGCCGGCCTCGGCCGGGGCGGTCCACGGTTGCTGCCTGCTGCCGGTGGCACCGGCCGGGTCGGCAGAGCAGTCGACAGGGAAGGTGCGGCCGGTGGGCGCGGCCTGTGCGGCTCCCTGGCCCGCGACGGTCGCCCCCGCGGCAGCAGTCAGGGCCGCGAGCGCTGCGGCGGTGACGCGATGTCTCACAATTCCTCCGTACGAACAGTCAGGGTCGAGTCGGCATCGCCGGAATCCTGGACTCGGATTGATCGAACGTCAATGGACTAGGTTTGAATGATCGAAACTTCCATCGTTCGATCACGCTGGACTAGGGTCGACCCCGGGGTCGGATCACTGCGAGGGGACTGCTGCCGTGCGCGAAACTGCTGCTGAACGTCATGACCGGCTGCTGGGGCTGGTACGGGAACGAGGCTCGGCCCGGGTCTCCGATCTCGCCTCCCAGTTGGGCGTCTCGCCCGTCACGGCGCGCCGGGACGTGGAGGAGCTGGCGGGCCGGGGCCTGCTGGACCGGGTGCACGGCTCGGTCTCCTGGCCGCAGGACCACGCGGCCACCGGTGCCGCCTCCGGCGCGGGCAGCGGCCTGGTCCTCGGCATGCTCGCGCCCTCCGCGACGTACTACTTCGCCGAGGTCATCCGTGGGGCGCACGAGGCGGCGGCCCGAGCCGGGGCCCGACTGATCCTGCGGATCTCGGACTACCGGCCCGAGGAGGACCACGCGCGCACCGAGGGTCTGCTCTCGGCGGGCGCCGAGGGCCTGCTGATCGCGCCCGGCTGGCAGCATCCCGGCGACCCGGCGGCGTTCGGCGACTGGATCGCCTCGCTGCCCGTGCCCACGGTGCTGCTGGAGCGCCGGCCCGCCGCGGGCTCGTGGCTGGACGGCCTGGACCGGGTGTGCTCGGACCATGCCCACGGGGTACTGCTCGCCGTGCGCCACCTGGTGGAACTGGGGCACGGGGCGCCGCTGCTGATGGCCCGTGCCGACTCCCCGACAGCGATCGCGGTGCGGTCCGGATACACGGAGGCACTGGCCGTGCTGGGGCTGCGCGCACCGCAGGACGTGATCGATTCCGTACCGGCGGAGCTGGCTCCCGAGGCCTTCGAGGCGGCGGTGCAGGCGCTGCGCGAGGCGGTCGTCTCGGGGGTGGCCACGGCGGCGCTGATCCATAACGACGTGGACGCGATCCAGGTGGTGCAGCGCCTGGCCGAGCTGGGTGTGCGGGTGCCGGACGACCTGGCGCTGATCGCGTACGACGACGAGGTGGCGGCGCTCGCGGACACACCGCTGACGGCGGTGGCGCCGCCCAAGCGCGATGTGGGCCGGCATGCCACCGATCTGCTGGTGGAACGGCTCGGCGAGGATGCGGGCGCGCCGCGGCGCCATCTGACGCTGCTGCCGCAGCTGCGGGTCCGCGACTCGTGCGGTTCCCCCCTCCCGTAACCCGTCCCCCGCGGCCCCCTCCCGCAGCTCCCGCCTCCCGCTTCCGCACGCAACTCATGTGATCTTTTTTCGATCAATCAATCTTTCGCTCTTGACTTCGGTCACTACTGGTTCAAAGATCACGGCCAACGCCAATGTCGTCGCCTGTTCAGGAGCCTCGCTGTGAGCCGCAGTTCGAGCAGAACGTCCCTTGCCCTCGTCGGCGCCGCCACCTGGATGTCGACCACCGAGGACGGCATCAAGGCCCGGATCGCGTCCGGCACGTCGAGCGCCTTCCCGGCCGCGGCCGAGCTGCGCCCGGTGGCGAAGAAAGCCTTCGACGCGGACTTCTACGGCGGCGAGGACATCTACCAGGTGTTCGAGGAGGCGGCGACGTCCATCGGCCCCGACTGGACCTGGGGTCCGACGACCGGCACGACGAACACCGCCATCAAGGACCAGTTCGGCAAGGTCGCGGCCGGCGGCACGACGATCGCCGACGCGGTCAGGGCGGGCCATGACGCCACGGTCGCCGAGCTGAAGAAGCGCGGTCTGAAGGTCGAGGACGCAGGCTGATGAAGCGCGCCCGGACGACCGGAGCCGCCGGCATTCTGCTGGGACCCTTCTTCGTACTGTTCACGTTGGCGATGGTGGTGCCGATCGGATACGCGGTCTGGCTCAGCCTGTTCACCGAGAAACAGTCCGGCCTGGGCTTCGGCGGCACCGAGACCGTCTTCAGCGGACTCGACAACTACACGGCGGCGCTGGGCGACCGGGCGTTCCGCGAGGGCTTCGGCGTACTCCTCGGATACTGCCTCTTCTACATTCCGCTGCTGCTCATCGGGGCCCTCGCCCTCGCCCTGCTGCTGGACTCCACGCTGGCCTGCGCCCGCCGGTTCTTTCAGCTCGCGCTCTTCCTGCCGCATGCCGTGCCGGGCATCATCGCCGCGCTGATCTGGGTGTACCTCTACACGCCGCAGCTCAGCCCGGTCATCAGCGCCATGGAGTCCGGCGGTATCGGCTTCGACTTCTTCTCCCCCGAGGGCGCGCTCCCGTCCGTTGTCAACATCGCCCTGTGGGAGTGGCTCGGCTACAACATGGTGATCTTCTACGCGGCGCTGCAGGCCATCGACCGGTCCGTGCTCGAAGCGGCCACGGTCGACGGGGCGGGCGCCTGGCGCATCGCGCTGAGCATCAAGGTGCCACTGATCCGCGCCTCCGTCGTGATGGTCGCCCTGTTCACGGTCATCGGCTCGCTGCAGCTGTTCACCGAACCGCTGATCCTCAACAAGGGCACCGGATCCGCCGTCTCCTCCACCTGGACGCCGAACATGTACGCGTACACCGCGGCCTTCGAACGCAACGACTACGGCCTCGCGGCCGCGGCCTCCCTCCTGCTGGCCCTCACCGCCGCGCTGCTGTCCTTCGTCGTCACCCGCTTCACCGGCCGGAAGAGCAGGAAGGCATGAACTCCTCAGCTCCGAAGAGCCGTTGGATGTCCAGGACGGCGGTCAACGGTTTCCTGGTCCTCGCGGTCGTCTACATGCTCTTCCCCCTCGTCTGGCTGGTCACCGCCGCCACCAAGGACACCGGTGATCTGCTCGCGGGCAACGCGTTCTCCTTCGACGGCTTCAACCTCGGCGAGAACCTGTCGAACCTCGCCGCCTACGGCGACGGCATCTACTTCCGCTGGTACCTCAACAGCCTCCTCTACGCGGGCGGCGGCGCCATCGTCTGCTCGCTGATCTGTGTCGCCGCGGGGTACGCATTCGACACGTACGAATTCCGGGGCAAGGAGACGCTGTTCGGCCTGGTGCTGATGGGTGTACTGGTCCCGACCACGGCGCTCGCCCTGCCGATGTATCTCCTGGCGTCCAGGACCGGCCTGGTCAACACCTACTGGTCCGTGCTGATCCCAGTCCTCGTCAACCCGTTCGGGGTCTACCTCGCCCGGGTGTTCTCCGCCGGTTACATCCCGAACGAGGCGCTGGAGGCCGCCCGTATCGACGGAGCCGGCGAGTTGCGCGTCTTCTGGTCGATCGGGCTGCGCATGGTCATGCCGGGCTTCGTGACCATCTTCCTCTTCCAGTTCACCGCGATCTGGAACAACTTCTTCCTCCCCCTCGTGATGCTGTCGGACCGCAAGCTGTTCCCGCTGAGCCTCGGTCTGTACTCCTGGAACACCAACACCCACGGCGAGCCGAGCTTCTATCCCCTCGTCGTCACCGGATCCCTCCTCGCCGTGATCCCCCTGATCGTCGCCTTCGTCTCCCTGCAGCGGCACTGGAAGGCAGGGTTGACCGCCGGAAGCGTCAAGTGACCGTCACCCGCCCCTTGAGAGCCCTTTGAGGAGTCCGAGTTCCACCATGCACCACGCCACTGACAACCGGCCGAAAGCCCTGCTGGCGATGGGCCCCGGCATCGCCGACCGGCTCCTCGCCGACCGCCACCGCACGCGACTGGCCGCCCTCACCCGTACGGATCCCCGCTTCGTCGCCCACGACCTGGCCGACCCGACACCGGAGACGGCCGCCGCGCTCGCTGAGGCCGATGTGCTGTTGACCTGCTGGGGTGCGACACCGCTGACCGCCGAGGTGCTGGAGCGCGCGCCGCGGCTACGGGCGGTGGTGCACGCGGCCGGTTCCGTGAAGCACCACATCACGGACGCCTGCTGGGAACGCGGGATCGCCGTCACCTCGGCGGCCTCTGCCAATGCGCTGCCCGTCGCCGAGTTCACCCTTGCCGCGATCCTGTTCGCGGGCAAGCGGGTGCTGCAGACCGCGCAGCGTTACGCCGCCCTGCGCACCGGCCATGACTGGCTCCAAGAGCTCGCCGGCTCCGGCAACTACCGTCGTACGGTCGGCATCATCGGCGCATCCCGCATCGGCCGAAGGGTGATCGAGCTGCTGCACCCCTTCGACCTGGACGTCCTGCTGTACGACCCGTACGTCGACGCGGCGGAGGCGGCCCGGCTGGGCGTACGGCTCGCGGCGCTGGACGAGCTGTGCGCAGGCAGTTCCGTCGTCTCCGTGCATGCGCCGCAGCTGCCGGAGACGCGCCATCTGATCGGCGCGGCGCAGCTGGCGGCGATGGCGACGGGCACGACGCTGATCAACACGGCTCGCGGGTCGCTGATCGACGAGGACGCCTTGCTTCCCCAGCTGCGGAGCGGGCGGCTGCACGCGGTGCTGGATGTGACGGATCCCGAACTTCCGCCCGCGCTCTCGCCGTTGTACGAGCTGCCGAATGTGCTGCTCACTCCGCACATCGCGGGCTCGCTGGGCGACGAGCTGCACCGGATGGCCGACCAGGCACTCGACGAGATGGAGCGGTTCGCGTCCGGTCTGCCCTTCGCGGACCCCGTGCACGCCGGAAGCCTGCGGCACTCGGCCTGAGAGCCTGTCGGGTGACCTCTGCCCCACCCATGTGCGCGGCCTCTAAACTGGAAGGATCCCATCCGGACCGCAGGACCGGGAGACGCCATGAGATTCGTACAAGTAATCGACTGCAAGACCGAGCGGTTCGACGACATGGACCGCCTCATGGACGAATGGGTCGCACAGACCAAGGGCACCCGGACGGCCACGCACAGCCTCATCGGCAAGGACCGCTCCGACGGGTCCCACTACGTCGAGATCGTCGAATTCCCTTCGTACGAAGATGCGATGGCGAACTCGAAGCTGCCGGAGACCGACCAGATCTTCCAGGAGCTGGTGGCGCTCTGCGACGGGATGCCCACCTTCATCGACCTCGATGTGGTCCGTGACGAACAGTTGAACCAGACACTGTCGCGCCGGTTCTTCCACGAGATCGCTGTCGGGGGCAACCTCGAAGCCATCGACGAGGTGTTCGCCCCCGACTACATCGACCACGACGTCGCGAAGGGACTGGACACGGTGATCGGGTCCGACTCCCTGAAGGACGACGTGATCGGATGGCGCGCGGCCTTCGACTTCACCTTCAGCCTGGACCGGCAGGTCTGCGAGGGTGACGATGTCGTGACGCTGTGGACCTGGACCGGCACCCACGAGGGCGACTTCATGGGGATCGCCCCCACGGGCAGGCAGTGCACCATGACGGGCACCACGATCTTCCGGTTCAAGGACGGCAGGATCCAGGAAGGCTGGTGGCACGAGGATCTCCTCGGCCTGATGCGGCAGCTCCGCGCGCTCGACTGATCCAACGGCACAGGACAGCCGAAGGCCCCCGTTCCCCTCGCTGAACAGCGGGAACGGGGGCCTTGTACGGCGGTGAGCCGAGGTGGCAGCGCGTCAGTGCGAGTGACCGTGGCCGCCGTGACCGGCTTCGGCCTCTTCCTCGGCCGGCTTCTCCACGACCAGGGTCTCGGTCGTCAGCAGCAGCGACGCGATGGACGCGGCGTTCTCCAGCGCGGAGCGGGTGACCTTGACCGGGTCGATGACGCCGGCCTTCACCAGGTCGCCGTACTCGCCCGTCGCGGCGTTGAAGCCCTGGCCCTTGTCGAGCTCGGCGACCTTCGAGGTGATGACGTAACCCTCGAGGCCGGCGTTCTCGGCGATCCAGCGCAGCGGCTCGACCGCGGCGCGGCGCACGACCGCGACACCGGTGGCCTCGTCGCCGGTCTTGTCGAGGTTGCCCTCGAGGACCTTGACGGCGTGGACCAGAGCGGAGCCACCACCGGAGACGATGCCCTCCTCGACCGCGGCGCGGGTCGCGGAGATGGCGTCCTCCAGACGGTGCTTCTTCTCCTTGAGCTCCACCTCGGTGGCGGCACCGACGCGGATCACGCACACGCCGCCGGCCAGCTTCGCGAGGCGCTCCTGGAGCTTCTCGCGGTCCCAGTCGGAGTCGGTGGCGTCGATCTCGGCCTTGATCTGGTTGACCCGGCCCTTGACGTCGCCGGGCTCGCCGCCGCCGTCCACGATGGTCGTGTCGTCCTTGGAGACGGTGACACGGCGGGCGGTGCCCAGCACGTCCAGACCGGCCTGGTCGAGCTTGAGGCCGACCTCCTCGGCGATGACGGTCGCACCGGTGAGGGTGGCGATGTCGCCGAGCATGGCCTTGCGGCGGTCACCGAAGCCCGGGGCCTTCACCGCGACGGCGTTGAAGGTGCCACGGATCTTGTTGACGACCAGGGTCGACAGGGCCTCGCCCTCGACGTCCTCGGCGATGATCAGCAGCGGCTTGGAGCCACCGGCCTGGATGACCTTCTCCAGCAGCGGGAGCAGCTCCTGGATCGAGCCGATCTTGCCCTGGTGGATCAGGATGTACGGGTCGTCGAGGACGGCCTCCATACGCTCCTGGTCGGTCACCATGTACGGGGACAGGTAACCCTTGTCGAAGGCCATGCCCTCGGTGAACTCGAGGTCCAGACCGAAGGTGTTGGACTCCTCGACGGTGATGACGCCGTCCTTGCCGACCTTGTCCATCGCGTCCGCGATGAGCTCGCCGACCTGCGAGTCCTGCGCGGAGAGCGCGGCCACGGCGGCAATGTCGGACTTGTCGTCGATCGGGCGGGCGGTCGCGAGGAGCTCCTCGGACACAGCCTTGACCGCGGCGTCGATGCCCTTCTTCAGGGCGGCCGGGGAAGCGCCCGCGGCAACGTTGCGCAGGCCCTCGCGGACGAGCGCCTGGGCCAGCACGGTGGCGGTGGTGGTGCCGTCACCCGCTACGTCGTTGGTCTTGGTCGCCACCTCCTTCACCAGCTGGGCACCGAGGTTCTCGTACGGGTCGTCGAGCTCGACCTCGCGCGCGATGGTGACACCGTCGTTGGTGATGGTGGGAGCGCCGAACTTCTTGTCGATGACGACGTTGCGGCCCTTGGGGCCGATCGTCACCTTGACCGTGTCGGCAAGCTTGTTGACGCCGCGCTCAAGGGCGCGACGGGCGTCTTCGTCGAACTTCAGAATCTTCGCCATGGGAGCTGAACTGTCCTCTCGAACGAACTGCGCCCCTGACCGCCCGGCTTGTTATCTCGCAGGGGACCAGGGGCGCAGAACGGAAGCAAACGTGTGTGAATTACTTCTCGATGATCGCGAGCACGTCGCGAGCCGAGAGGACGAGGTACTCCTCGCCGTTGTACTTCACCTCGGTGCCGCCGTACTTGCTGTACAGCACGATGTCACCGGTCTTGACGTCGAGCGGCAGGCGCTCGCCGTTCTCGAAGCGGCCCGGGCCCACGGCCAGGACGACGCCCTCCTGGGGCTTCTCCTTGGCAGTGTCCGGGATGACCAGGCCAGAGGCCGTGGTCTGCTCGGCGTCGAGCGGCTGGACCACAATGCGGTCCTCAAGCGGCTTGATGGCAACCTTGGAGCTGGTGGTCGTCACGATCCGGCCTCCCCCTTCGGAGATCTCGGGGTTAACTGCGGGGTTAACTGTCTGGGGTGGCGATCAGGTGGGTCCGTCGTCGCGGGTGCCGGACCTGCCGGTCGCACAGTACTGCTGGCACTCTCCAGTGGGGAGTGCCAGAGCTGAGACTATGACCGCGATTAGCACTCGGTCAAGCGGAGTGCCAATTCAGTCCGGTCGTGGCGTCACCGCACCGGACTGCTCCGACCGGAACGACGCACGGGGAACGAAGGGACGAACCGCACCGTTCCGTACGACGGTGGGGAGATGCCGGACGTCACGCCCCCGCGTCGGCGCCCGCGCCTTCATCCGCCGGCACCGCGACCCCGACCGCGACCCCAAGGCGCTGCCCGAGCTGTTCGAGGGCTGGGAAACCGAGACCACCCACGGCTGGTCCCGAACGGCGCGAAGCGCCCGTCCCTCCGGTGCTGCCGGGGGGACGGGCGCTTGCATAGGGTCGCTCACCCCTGGAGCTTCATGCCCTCGGGTGAGGTGAGGCCCTTGTCGGGGTGGGCACGGAACGTCGCCGTCCAGACGGTGGGCGGGCAGGACGTGCCGTTGGGGTGCCGCTCCGCCGGTCTGGCCCGGGTGCTGTCTTCGACGACCGTGTCACCGCTCTTCGCGGACGTCACGGTGAGCCGCACCGGCACGGTGGACGCACCGATGTCGTCGGGGAGTTGGACCGACAGCGAGGCGAACGGGTCGCCGGGACTGCCCGACGTCCGCTCCTCGCAGGTGCCGTCCACGCACAGCCGGATCCTCGCCGCGTCCCGGCCGCCGAAGTCGGCGGGCCGCCACACGGCGGAGACCTGCGAGTCCGCGTCGGCCCCGGTGCACGGCGTGTCCTGGCCGAGGAACGAGCATCCGGTCAGGGCCGCCGCCAGCAGCGGTGCGAGAAGGGCTCGGCGCATGTCAGGAGCACGCTACCGTGCCGGTCGGTCCAAGGCGCTGTTGGCCGGCCCGATGTCGGTGAAGTCGCGCCGCTGCGCGCGAACCGGCCCCGGGCGGGCTCGGTCCAGCCCTTCGCCGCGATCGCACCGCGCCTCGCGGCGGCACGGATCGGGCACCTCGGCTACTACCGCCGGCCGCACCCCGTCCCGGTTCCCGCTCCGCCGGACGGTCCCGACCGGTCGGGCCACCAGTGCCTCAGCGGCGGAGACAACCACGGGGGCCCGGACTCAGGCGGCCGCCCCGGCCGGCCGCAGGAGCCGACGGCCATCGGCCCCGCCTCCCCCTGATCACCCCGCACACCCTGCCGGCGCTCCGACTCCGCCGCCGGTCCCGGCCCCGGCGTCCGGTGCGGCCGGCTCACCTTCTGCGCGGCCTTCCGGCCCAACCGTTCGATCGGGTCGACCGACTGCGCGCACCCCGCCGTGGCGGTCAGGAGCGCACCGGTTGCCAGCAGTCCGGCGAGCATCCGGTGCGCCCTTCTCATACGTAGTCCTCCAGCCGGGCCGCGACGTACCCCTTGTCCGTGATGGTCCTCCGCGGCGGGCCCGCCGCCGGACTCGGAGACGCAGCCGGGCGCGGCTGCGGCGACCAGGAGTGCGGCCGGGACCACACGGCCCGGCCTGCGCCGCATGACGCCCGATCCATGCCCATATGCGGTTAAATCTTCCTTTTGTCGTACAAACTGCATGGTTTCGCATCCTGCCAGCGGCTGCTCGGCCACTGCGGCCGACACCTCCGCCCGGCCCGCATGGTCCCCCGGCTGGCTCACAATGGGCCGGTGAACGCCTTCGATCCGACCGACCCGACCGACCCGCTCGCCGCCTTCATGGCCCTGCGCACACCCGAGGGCGCGGCACTCCTCGCCGAGCTGCGGGCCTACGACCCCTCCCAGGAGCTCGCCACCGCCACCCGGCTGCGCCGCAGCCATCCGACCCAGCTGGTGTCGGCGGCGCTGGGGCAGGCGCGGCTGCGGCAGCGGGCGGTGGCGAAGTTCGGCGCCGAGGACGCGTACCGGATGTTCTTCACACCGAACGGCGTCGAGCAGGCGACCCGCACCTCGGTCGCCACCTACCGCGCCCGGCGCTTCGCCGAAGCGGGCGTGCGCAGCGTCGCCGACCTCTGCTGCGGGATCGGCGGTGACGCCCTCGCCCTCGCCCGCGCGGGCATCTCCGTCCTCGCCGTGGACCGCGACCCGCTGACCGCCGAGGTGGCCCGCGCCAATGCCGCCGCACTCGGTCTCGACACCCTGATCGAGGTGCGCTGCGCCGATGTCACCGAGGTCGACACGTCTGCGTACGACGCGGTCTTCGTCGACCCGGCCCGGCGCGGCGGGCGCGGCAGGATCTTCGACCCCGAGGCGTACTCGCCGCCGCTCTCCTGGGCGACCGGCGCCGCGCTGGCGGCCCCCCGCGCCGCGCTGAAGATCGCCCCCGGCATCCCGCACGAGGCGATCCCGGCACAGGCGGAGGCGGAGTGGATCTCGGACCACGGCGATGTGAAGGAGGCGGTGCTCTGGTTCGGCGAAGGGTTCGCCCCGGGCTCGTACCGCGCCACACTGCTCCCGGCGGGCGCGACCCTGTCGGCCCCGGCCGCACTGCCCGCCCCGCCTGTCGGACCGGTGGGCCGCTATCTGTACGAGCCGGACGGGGCCGTCATCCGCGCCCATCTGGTCGCCGACATCGTGGAGCGGTCGGGCGGCCGGCTGGTCGACGAGACGATCGCGTACGTCACGAGCGACGAGCCGTACGACTCCCCCTACACCTCCGCGTACGAGATCACCGACCAACTGCCCTTCAACATGAAGAAGCTGAAGGCGCTGCTGCGGGAGCGGAAGGTCGGCGTCCTGACCGTCAAGAAGCGGGGCTCGGCCGTCGAACCGGAGGAGCTGCGCAGGAAGATGAAGCTCCAGGGCCCCAACGCGGCGACGGTGTTCCTGACCCGGGTCGCCGGGGCGCCGACCATGCTGATCGGCCACCCCGTGCAGCCCGGCACGTCTTAGGCCTCCCCCGCGACAGGGACAACGCCGAAGAGGGCCCCTCCCCGCTCGAGCGAAGCCGAGAGCTTGGGGGAGGAGTCGCAGGGCGTCGGGAGCCCACTCCCTGTCGCGGGACAGGCCGTTACGGCCTCCTCCGCGGTAGGGAGTGGGTCAGCGAGCGGCGTCGTGCGGCTTCGATGGCAAGGCGGAGGAGGGAGTCGACGCGGAGCGTCGGTGACCGACGACAACGCCGCCAGCGGAGTCGC
>NZ_JBEZKL010000138.1:0-19179 GCF_040704695.1 Streptomyces sp. NPDC048411 | reverse complement strand
CTGGTGCGTCCGTCGGCGAAACGGCGGTGCCGGTCGTTGGCGGCCCGGTCGCCGTCGAGCGAGATGCCGACCTTGACGCCGAACTCGTCGAAGAGCCGGTGCCGGTGGTGCACATGAGCTGCCGATAGCGCCCGATACCTCGAAGACGAGCTGAGCTCTGGCTGCGGATCGCGCGGGTGGGTCCCTGAATCGGCATCACCCCGCATACAGACAACACGATGATGCAGAAGTGAGATCACGTGAGAAATTTTCGACGAGCGGCCGTTCTTCTGTCCGGCCTGCTGCTCTCCTTATCAGCGCCGGTGCTCGCGCCAGGGGCGTCAGCGGCCGTCTCGGCGCCGACCCTCTCAGCAACGGCCGGACCGGGGGCGGACGGACCGGATCTCAGTTTCGCCAACCGTACGATCCCGCCCTACGGCCTGCCGGACTGGTCGCGCGTGGGATATCTGGGCGGCCAGACGCTGCCCGGCGATGGAGACGTGACCGACGATGCCTCCTGCCGAATCACCCCGGAACAACTCGCCTCCAAGTACAAAGTCATCGCGGACGACGGGGCCGATGACACCAGCGGGCTGCAGAGCGCGATCGACGACATCAAGAGCCAGTGCTCGCCGCAGGCCAACCTTCACCGGCTCTCGCTCATCTCGTTGCCGTCCGGGCGCATCGACGTGTCCCGGCAGATGTACGTCGATGCCAGCTTCCTGATCATGCGCGGGCAGGGCTCCGGCGAAGGCGGAACGCGACTGGTGTTCCGGCCGGACTTCAACACCCGCTACGACACGGTGAGCAACGGCCGTTGGAACCAGGACGGCATGCAGGCCGGCAGCGGCAACGACATCGGCACGGGCGGGTGGATATGGCCGGGGCGTGGCATGTTCCGGGTGCAGACCCGGGACATCGCGGATCGGTACAAGGACGACCACGCGGCGGCCCCGGCCAACCGCAAGGACATCTTCGAAGGCAGCGTCAACCAGCACTGGGTCTCCGGCATCAAGCTGTCCGCCGCGTCATACGACCCGGGGTTCTCGGCCCGGCAGGGGGACAACGTCGTCCGGCTGGCCTCGAATGCCGACATGTCGAAGTTCACGCTGGGCGGCTACGTCTGGGTGGGCGCTGCCAACAGCGTCAAGTTCTACGAGCAGCAGGGCGTCACTGACCGGAGCATGATGGAGAACCTCCACATGCGGCAGCAGATGTTCCGGGTCACCCGCATCGATACCGGGGCAAAGACGATCACGCTGGACCGCCCGCTGGAGTGGGACCTGCCGGTCGACTCCACCTCGGACGGCTCTGATTCACTCGGCGTCACGCCGTATGCCAGCAAGGTGACCCCGCTGAAGGCCGTCGAAGGGGTCGGGTTCGAGAACTTCGCCTTCACCCAGGACATGAACGGCCTGCCGAAGCTGGGCGGCGGCACGTACCAGCTGACCCCTGACCAGGCCGTGCACAACTACGGCAACATGGCGCCCGAGTACGCGATGCACGGCATCGTCTTCAAGTGGGCCGCCAACAGCTGGGCGCGCGGGCTCAACGCCACGTTGACCGGCTCGCACCCGATCGTCACGGAGAATGCGCGCAACCTGCAGATCGAGCGCAACAGCTTCGACGGCGCCTGGAACAAGGGCAGGGGCGGCAACGGCTACCTGCGCGGCAGCCGCGTGTGGGACTCGCTGTGGGCCTACAACCTCAGCCGCAACCTGCGCCACTTCACCTTCCAGTGGTCGGCCAGCGGCAACGTCGCCTTCCGCAACGACCTCGATTCGGACCTGAACCTGCACGGTGGCTGGGAGCATCACAACCTGTTCGAGCAGAACACGGTGAGGGTCCCGTACGAGCACCGCTCGGCCAACTGCCAGACCAACTGCGGCGGGGAGGGCGGCGAGGTAGATGCAGGGACCTGGTATCCGATCTGGTGGGCAGCCGGTCCCAAGGCGGTCAAGTGGTCCGGCTCCTCGGGACCGCAGAACGTCTTCTACAACAACACGCTGATCAAGCAGACAACGCCGGGGGGGCCGTTCGAGCCGTATGCGCCGTACTCGACCGGCAGCAGCGGCGCCCAGGCCGGCACCGTCTTCCAGTTCGGCTCCGACAACGCCGCCCCGCAGCGGTTCCAGCCACTGAGCCAGGACGGCCAGGCGATTCCGGACTGGACCGGCCGGGAGACCCTGGACTACCAGGGGCAGGGAGTGGTGACCCGCGTCGAGGGCAGCCGACCGTCGCTGTTCCTGCGCGACACCGGCGGCGAACTCGAACCCCGCCAGAACAACCAACGCAGAGTGATCACCTGGAACATGCAGGGCGGAGGCACCAACGGAGATTCCGGTTCCGGGTACGAGTCCAAGTACACCTTGGGACTGCGCCAGCTGGCGCAACAGAACCAGGCCGACGTCATTCTCCTGCAAGAGGCCGGCATCCCGCCCGGAGGCGCCACGTACCTGCAGAGCATCGACCAGAACGCGTTCGCCCAGTGGGACGGCTCGGCTCCCCCGGTCCGGGAGTACCAGTTCGCCGGGACGGGAAGCCGGCCGCAGGGATACCTGTACTGGCTGCACACGGACGGTTCCACCGCGAACTTGGGGGACAGTGTGAGCGGCCGGGTCAACCTGGCCATCGCGACCCGTACGCGGGTCCAGCCGCACAACGTGCACGTCGTCCCGGCAGGGTTGTTCGATGGCCGGCCCGCGCTCGGCGTCAACATCGACGGCGTCGTCTACTTCACGGTGCACGGGCTCTCGGGGAGCGGCAACGACGACCCCGGGTTGCTGCGCAACATCCGGGACCGGATGGCCACCGCTGGCCCCGGTGGGACGGCGCTGCCCTGGATCGCCCTGGGCGACTACAACCGCGCCCCGTATTCCCCAGCGGATGGCACACCGGACAGGTCTTTGTCCACAGCACTCAACCAGCAATTCCCTGGGCAGTTCACCGTTTTCGCCCCGCCGTTGCCGACGCATCCAACTCGTCTGATTCAGGACCCGAATTATGACGGCACGCCGAGAACCCTCGACTACGCGGTCACGCTTACCGGCCCCCACGTGGCTCCCACCGTCACCGGAGTAGCCCGGATCAGCGGCGAGACGCGGTCGGACCACTATCCCGTCCTGTACCAGCTCGCCAACTTGCCGAACCCCCCGGCACCTGCGGCGCAGGCGGTGCCGAACGCGCCGGTTGCGGCTGTGATGCGCAACGCCGCCACCACCAACGTGGCCGGCCCTTCCAGCAGCGACAGTCACGTGGTCAGCGACGGGCCGATCAACCAGGCCAACCTGCCGACACAGACATTCGCTCTGGCGCCCGAGCCTGAGTTCCCCGGCTACTACCGCCTGATCCACCGCGCGAGCGGCCGCTATCTGGGCCAGGAGGGCAGCGTCCGCGACGCACGGATGGTGCTGTGGCCGAACGAGGCGCGTGATCAGCTCTGGCGGCCGGTCTATCAGGGCGACGGCACGTGGACCCTGCAAAACCAGGTCACCGAGCAGTTGCTCACGGCCGTCAGCAGCGGCAACGCGCTGGCGGGCCGCGACTTCGACGGCTCGGCAGCCCAGCGCTGGTTCCTTCAGGACCCCGGCTTAGCGGCAAACGTCAAAGAGATCGCCCTGAGAGAGACGCCTCTGGTGGTCAATGTCACGGGAGGCTACACCGAGGAGGACACCCCGCTGGAACTGCACCAGGACAATGATGCGTCCAGCGAGCGGTTCACCGTGATCTACGCGGATCGAACCGGTGAGGATAACTGCTATTACCTGGCCTACGGCGGGAAGTACATCAATTCGACGGCGGGCCATCCACGAGAACCGCGCGACGGCAACAGGATCACGCTGAACGCATTCCGCCCCAACGACGACGGCTACCTGTGGTGTAGAACGCCTGACGACATGGTCGGGGAGTTCATCAGCAACCACACGGCCCCCGACGAGCGCCTCTACCTCACGGCTGACGGGGTAGGCACCCAGTTGACCATCAGTGCGCGCGGCCCCGGTCTCCCTGTGGACGTCTGGGACTGGGTGCCGGTCACCCAGTGACTGACGCGGCGCGGTGGGCCTGACGCCCGGTCGCGTGAAGACCGCGTCAGCCATGCTCACCGCCGCCGAGCAGCCGCAGCGCTCGGCTCTGCCGAGCGCTGCGGTCAGCCGACAACCAGCCCCGTCAACCACTCCTGACCAGCTGATCAACACCTCCCCCACAACGAGGGGCTCTCACATGGGCCGGGTGACGCCCAGTCGGCGGCACGCGCGTCTGATCGCGGGCGGTCGTCATGAGGGGCCTCCACGTCGTGCGCGTCAGGAAGGCCTTCAACGGCGTACCGGCCCGTCCTCGTACAAGCCCGAGGAGCCTCGGCGGCGGCCGCACGGCGACGCGGACGGGGTGACGCACAACCGAACCGGCGCTTGTGCCGGAAGCATCAGAGGCTTGTCCAAAACCCCTCGCCCGTGCGACGACCGGGCGTTTTTCATCACATCTCCGGTGAACGAGACCCTGTCTGCGATTAACGACGATTGAACGCTCGAACAGCCAACGTGACGGAGGCTAGGGTTTCGACCGGGCGCGGCGTCGACAGACGTCGGGACAACTACACACCGGGGGTCCGCGACGATGACTGGAGATCACTGGCGGTCGGGGCGCGTCGTCGATCTGATCGGTCGGCATGACGAGCGCGAGGTGCTTGAGCGGGTGGTGAACACCGTCCGCGCCGGTGAGAGTTCCGTCCTGGTCCTACGCGGCGACCCGGGGGTGGGCAAGACGGCACTGTTGGACCACCTGGCCCACCGGGCCGCCGACTGCCGGATGCTGCGCGTGGTGGGCGTGCAGTCGGAGATGGAGTTGGCCTTCGCCGGACTCCACCAGCTGTGCGCACCGCTGATGGATCGGCTGGAGCGGCCGGGTGCGCTGCCGGCGCCGCAGCAGGATGCACTGCGAGTGGCGTTGGGACTCGCCGCTGGACCGGTTCCCGACCAGTTCCTGGTGGCGTTGGGCGTTCTCGGCCTGCTGTCGGACACGGCCGGGGAACGGCCGGTGCTGTCCATCGTCGACGACCAGCAATGGCTGGACCGGGCCTCCGCGCAGACCCTGGGGTTCGTGGCACGGCGGCTGGATGCCGACCCGATCGCGTTCGTGTTCGGCACCCGCATCGCAAGCGAGGAACTGGCGGTTCTCCCGGAGCTGCACCTGACAGGGCTGAAGGCGGAGCACTCCCGGCTGCTGCTGGAGTCCGTGCTCACCGGCCCCCTGGACCCCAGGGTCCGGGACCAGATCGTGACCGAGACTCAGGGCAACCCGCTGGCACTTCTGGAACTCCTGCGCGGCACGACCCCGGCTCAGCTGGCCGGCGGCTTCGGGCTGCCGAGGGCGACAACGCTGCCGAGCCAGATCGAGGAAAGCTTCCTGCGGCAACTCGACGCGCTCCCCACCGATACCCGGCGCCTGCTGCAACTGGCCGCAGCGGACCCCTCCGGCGACCCGACACTGGTCTGGCGCGCCGCCCAGCGGCTCGGCATCCCGCTGCGTGCGGCGACCCCGGCGGCGGACGCGGGCCTGGCCGAGTTCGGCGCGCGCGTCTGGTTCCGGCACCCACTGCTGCGCTCAGCCGCTTACCGGTCCACCTCCCTGCAGGACCGCCAGGCCGTTCACCTGGCACTGGTCGAGGCGACCGACCCGGCCAGCGACCCCGACCGGCGGGCCTGGCATGCGGCCCAGGCGGCCTCCGGGCCGGACGAGGAGGTCGCAGCCGATCTCGCGCGGTCGGCTGAGCGGGCCCAGGCCCGTGGCGGACCGGCCGCGGCCGCTGCGTTTCTGGAGCGCTCCGTACTGCTCACCACCGATCCGGTCCTGCGCGTCGAGCGGATGCTGGTGGCGGCTCAGGCCAACGTGCAGGCCGGCGCATTCGCGCAAGCTCTGTACCTGCTGACAACCGCGGAAGGCGAGCAGCCGAACGAGCTGCAGCGTGCCCGCGCCGAGCTCCTGCGCGGGCACATCTGCTTCGCCTCCGGGCTGGGAAGAGAGGCTCCGCCCCTGCTGCTCAAGGCGGCCCAACGGCTGGAGCGCATCGACCTCGGCCTCGCCCGCGAGAGCTACCTCAACGCGTGGTTCGCCGCCCTGTTCGCCGGCCACATGGCGACCACCGCGAACCTGGCGGCCATCTGCCGTGCGGCCCGTCGGCTTCCGCCGGCGGGGGATCCGCAAGGAAAGGTCGTGCCTCTTCTCGACGCCCTCACCTCGCTGGTGATCGACGGACCGGTCGCCGCGGCACCGCTGCTGCGCACGGCGACCGACGCCTTCGCCCACGGCGACGTCACTCAGGAGGAAATGCTGCGGTGGGGCTCGTTCGCCCAGGCGGCCGCCATCGCCGTGTGGGACTGGGACGCCTGGCACGAACTGGTCGCGCGCCAGGCGGCGGTCGTCCGGAACGCCGGGGCGCTCGACCGGCTGCCGGTCATACTGATCGGCCTGAGTGCGATCACCGCCTGGGCCGGGGACTTCGCTGCGGCCGACGCGATGGTCACCGAGTCCGACGCCATCGCCGACGCGACCGGAAACCCCGCGGTCCCCTTCGGGAAGCTGCTGCTCCTGTGCCTGCGGGGTGACCTGGACAGAGCCGTCCCGCTGATCGAGGCCACCGTCACCGCGGCCACGGCCGGTGGACAGGGCCTCACCGCCGCCTTCGCGCACCTGGTCGCCGCGACCCTCTACAACGGCCTCGGCCGTTACAGCGAAGCGCTGGAGGCGGCCCAACGGTCCAGCGAGAGCACCCCGGGACTGTACGTCTCGCTGTGGGCACTGCCCGAACTGATCGAGGCCGCCGTGCGCAATGGGAACACTGACGCGGCTGCCCCGGCCATGGCCCTGCTGGCCGAGTCGGCACGGGCCGGCGGCTCCGACATCGGGCTGGGGATCGAGGCCCGCTGCCGCGCACTCCTCAGTGACGGCGAGACCGCCGACAGCCTTTACCGGGAAGCCGTCGAGCGGCTCTCGCGCACCCCGTACCGGCCCGACCTCGGTCGGGCCCACCTGCTCTACGGTGAGTGGCTGCGGCGCGAAGGCCGACGCACCGATGCCCGCACCCACTTGCGCGCCGCTCACGATCTGTTGACCGGCCTCGGCGCCCACGCGTTCACCGAACGCGCCGAACGGGAGCTACGGGCCACTGGCGAACACGCCCGCAAACGCACCGTGGCGAGCACCGACACCCTGACCCCGCAAGAGGCCCTCATCGCCCGTCTCGCCCGCGACGGCCGCACCAATGCGGAAATCGGCGTCCAGCTGTTCATCAGCGCCCGCACCGTCGAATGGCACCTCCGCAAGATCTTCACCAGACTCGGCATCACCTCCCGCCGCGAACTCGCCACGACACTGGACCAGCTGGACCGCACAGAGCCGTCCGAGTAGCCGCAGGCCAGAGCAGCGGCCGCCGCGGTCGGTCACGACGCGCAAGACGGTCTGCATCGACAACTCCCGCCGCTACACCCATGAGCACACCCCGGCGGTCACACTCCAGCGCAGCCTGCTGCCGAAGAGCCTGCCCGAGCGGTCCGCCGTCAAGGTGGCCTCCCGCTATCTGCCCGCCCAGGGCGGTGGCGGCGGAGACGTCCGGTGCCGGTGCCCCCTGGGGATGTCTCAGAGCCTGTCGGGTGGCTGATCATGTGCAATGCGTGACGGTCGTGATCTGCCTTCCGGGCATGGCGACGGCCCCGGAATGATCACGTGGTGAGTGCCAGTGCGACAACTCCGAGGCCGTCAGCGGCCCATGCTGTCCGTCCAGCCTGACCGATGAGATGTGGGAGATCATCCAGCCGCTCCTTCCCGACCGGTTGGTGCTCGACTCGGTGTTCTACGTGCTGCGGTCGGGCTGCCAGTGGCGAATACTTCCGCGCGATCTGATGCCCTGGGACGCGGCCCACCGCTGGTTCACCAAGTGGCGCCGGGACGACACCTGGGACACCGCGTCCACGACGAGCTTCCGGGAACTGCGCCAGCGGCTGCGCGACCTCCCCAGCTCTGATGCCGACGATCGTGGCTACCGGCGGCCGCGCTACCTCCGCTACGCGGACGACACCCTTTTCGGGTTTGCCGGTCCCAAGGCTGGGAGACCCTGAACTACCAGGGGGCGGTTGGGCCAGTTCGCAGAATCGAGCAGGGCGACGACGGGGTTCGAGTGGAGATCCTTCACGTCATCGCGCGAGCCCCTGGCGTAAAGACCTCGGATCTGATGGCGGCGGGGCCGCCGGAACCGCCAACCCGGCGACCCTTCCCAGCCACTCCCTGTAGAACCGGGAACGCCCCTGAGCCCAAACCTCCTTGTTCAGGCCGCTCCTTCATTGCAGCGTGTGGACCAGTCGGCCAAAGATCCGGACCAGGCACGGACCAACCGCGCCGATATTTACCAAAATGACGATTCCCGCAGGTCAGCAGGGACGCAATGCATGTACCACCAGCAGACGAAGAATCTGCTGGGACGAACGCGCACCAAGCGCAGGCGCAACACCTCGTCCGTGCCGCAGAGCCGAGTGGCAAAGCCGGGTCGGCCTCTCGGTCAGGTCGCCACCACGCAACGGCCCTGAGCCGATCAGCCCCAAGATGTCCTACTTCAACGGAGCGTAGTCAGCACCAAGTCAGCACGGGAGGGGTGAACACGGGTGATGACGTGGGCTTTTAGTCAGCACCAAACCAGCACGGGACTCAGCACCGCACCGCCAAATCACCCCGAACTACGCGTCCCGGACGGCACTCGTTTCGACCGCCTTCGAGTCGCTGAACCGCCCTTCCGCGAGCCGGCATAGTAGCCGCACGCATAGCCAACCCTCGAACTATGTTGCCCCACCACATGTGCGCCTGACCTGCATGTTTCTACGGTGTGCCGACACGTACCCGTCCCCACCGCACACGAGGAAGTGGCGCCCATGGCCTCCGCAGCAACCGCTCCCCCACCCCCCGCCAGCCTCAAACGCATCGTCGCCGCGAGCCTCATCGGCACCACCATCGAGTGGTACGACTTCTTTCTCTACGGGTCAGCAGCCGCTCTGGTCTTCAACAGGCTGTTCTTCCCCGACTCCGACCCGCTCGTCGGAACGCTCCTCTCCTTCCTCACCTATGCGGTCGGCTTCGCCGCCCGGCCGCTCGGTGCCCTGGTCTTCGGGCACTACGGCGACCGGCTCGGTCGCAAGAAGCTGCTGGTGCTGAGCCTGCTGCTGATGGGAGGTGCGACCTTCGCCATCGGGCTGCTGCCCACGCATGCCACCGTCGGCGCCGCCGCTCCCGTACTGCTGACAGTGCTGCGCCTGGTGCAGGGCTTCGCCCTCGGCGGCGAGTGGGGCGGGGCCGTACTGCTGGTGTCGGAGCACGGGGATGCGAAGCGGCGCGGGTTCTGGGCCTCCTGGCCGCAGACCGGGGCGCCGGCCGGGCAGTTGCTCGCCACCGGAGTGCTCTCCGCCCTCACCGCGCTGATGTCGGACTCGGCCTTCGGGGCGTGGGGCTGGCGTATCCCGTTCCTGCTCTCCGGTGTGCTGGTGGCCGTCGGCTTGTGGATACGTCTCTCTGTCGATGAATCGCCGGTGTTCAAGGCGGCGTTGGAGCGGGCCGAGGAGCGCAAGGCGGCTGCGGCGGCCACCGAGAAGATGCCGCTCGTCGCCGTGCTGCGGCACCACTGGCGGGATGTACTCATCGCCATGGGCGCCAGGATGGCGGAGAACATCAGCTACTACGTGATCACCGCGTTCATCCTCGTCTACGCGACGACGGCCGCCGACCTGAGCAAGCAGACGGCGCTGAACGCCGTACTCATCGCCTCCGCCATCCACTTCATGGTCATCCCGATGTGGGGTGCGCTGTCGGACCGGATCGGCCGCAAACCCGTCTATCTGATCGGGGCGGTCGGTGTGGGGCTGTGGATGTTCCCGTTCTTCGCACTGATCGACAGCCGCAGCTTCGGCAGCCTGCTGCTCGCCGTCACGGTCGGGCTGATCCTCCACGGGGCGATGTACGCACCGCAGGCGGCCTTCTTCTCGGAGATGTTCGCGACCCGGATGCGGTACTCGGGTGCGTCGATCGGTGCGCAGTTCTCATCGGTCGCGGCCGGTGCTCCGGCGCCGCTCATCGCCACCGCGCTGCTCGCGGACTACCACACCTCGACACCGATCTCGCTGTACGTCATCGCCGCGGCGCTCATCACCGTGCTGGCGGTCGTGTGCGCCAAGGAGACCCGCCACCGGGATCTCACGGACATCGAGGCGACGGCGGAGCCGGACGCGCCCGCGGTGCTGCCCGCCGATGCCCGTACCGCCTGAGTTCCGGTGGCCGGACGGGCCGGGAAACCGGCCCGTCCGGCCACGGTGCGTGTACTACCGCGTCACGACTGGACCGTCGGGTCAAACCAGGTCGGTTCGTCGGTCAGGGACTGCTTGATCCGCAAGTGACCGAACTCGTTCAGCGGCGGCAGGGCGTCGAGCGGGAACCAGTCCACCTCCAGGGACTCATCGTCATTGACGCGCGCCTCACCGCCGGTCGCCCTGCAGCGGAAGGTGATGTCCATGAACTGGCACCGGTCGCCATTGGCGTACTGCACGGGGTTCAGCGCCTGGGTGAGCACCACCCGCTCCGCCACACAGTGCACGGCGGTCTCCTCGTACACCTCGCGCACCGCCGTCGTCGCGGGCTGCTCCCCCGGCTCGCAGATGCCTCCGATGAGCGCCCACTTGCCGGTGTCGGAGCGTCTGCCGAGCAGTACCCTGCCCTCGTCGTCGAAGACCACGGCGGTGACGCCCGGCAGCAGGAGCAGCTGTGTGCCCGCCGTGGCACGGATTTCACGGATGAAGTCAGGAATGGCCATGCGCCGACCCTACGTGGCCCATGCCGGCGTTCAGCGTCCTCGGCGCGCCCGTACCGATCTGACGGTCGCCCAGCCCAGTCCCGCTGCGGCGATCAGCACGAGCAGCCCCTCGGGGAGCGTGCCCAGCCGGGTCGCGGGGGTCAGCGACGAGCGCAGCGGCACCTTGTCCACCAGCGCGTCCGGGGTGAACATCTTCGTCTGCTGGGCGATCGTCCCGTCCGGGCGGATGACCGCGCTGACGCCGCTGGTGACGGGGACGACGACGGACCGACTGTGTTCCACGGCCCGCACCCGGCTCATCGCCAGCTGCTGGTACGTCATCTCGCTGCGTCCGAAGGTGGCGTTGTTGCTGGGGACCGCGATCAGCTGGCTGCCGTGTTCGACCGTGTCCCGTACGGCGTCGTCGAACGCGGCCTCGTAGCAGGTGACGAGCCCCACCTTGGTGCCCGCGAGGTCGAACACGCCGACCTTCTTGCCCGGTCCGAAGTCGCGCTGCACCCGGTCGACGTCGGAGCTGAAGATGCGTACGAAGGAACGCATCGGCATGTACTCGCCGAACGGCTGGATATGGCGCTTGTCGTACGTGGCGACGGGGCCGCCCGACGGGTCCCACTGGATGAGGGTGTTGCGCAGCTTGCCGGTGTCGGGCTCGATGACCGCGCCGACCACGGTGGGGGCGTTGATCGCCTTCACCGCTTCGTCGATGACGATCCGCGCGTCGGCATTGCGGTAGGGGTCGAGGTCGGAGGAGTTCTCGGGCCACAGCACGAAGTCGGGCTGCGGTACCTTGCCCGCCTTCACCTCGCTGGCGAGCTGTTCGGTGCGACGTGCGTGGTTGTCAAGAACGGCGCGGCGCTGCGCGTTGAAGTCGAGTCCGAGGCGCGGCACATTGCCCTGGATCGCGGCGACGGTCGCGGTTCCGTCCTCCGCCGAGTCGTCGACGAGCGGGCGCACGGCCAACGCCCCGGCCAGGGGTACGAGGACGGTCGCGGCCGCGGCGGAGACCGCGGCGCGGGGGATCCGACCCGTGCTGCGGTATGTGCGGAAGGAACGCACCGCTTCGAACAGCCCGAAGCCGCACAGCACCACCGCGAACGAGAGCAGCGGCGTGCCGCCCACCGCCGCGAGCGGCAGGAACACGCTGTCGGCCTGCCCGAAGGCGATCTTGCCCCAGGGGAACCCGCCGAACGGCACCCGGGCCCGGACCGCCTCGTCCAGGGCCCAGACCGCGGCGGCCCAGACCGGCCACCACGCGAGCCGGGACACGGCGGCGACCCCGATGCAGCCCACGGCGACGAACAGCCCTTCGGCGGCGGCGAGCGCCAGCCACGGCACCGGACCGACCTCCTCGCCCGTCCAGTGCAGCAGCGGCAGCATGAAGCCGAGCCCGGCGAGCAGGCCGAGGCCGAATCCGGCGCGCAGCCGACGGCTGTGCAGAACCCAGCCGAGCAGCGCGAAACCGGGCAGAACCAGCCACCACAACGGTCGGGGCGGGAAGCTCAGATACAACAGCACACCCGACAGCACGGCCGCGGTCGGCCGTGCGAGCCGCGGCAGGAATCGTCTCTCCCGCGGCTGAGTGGCGGAGGGCTGCGGGTCGTGGACTGGGCTGATGGTGGCGCTCACCCGGCGGAGTCTACGGTGGTGAGGCGAGCGCGGGGCAGGCCCGGGGCGATACCGGAATGCATTCGGAATGCTTCGTGCCGGATCGTTCCTGCGCATTTCCTCCACAAACCCGCACCACTGCCATTACCGTGTGCGCCAGTCCCCCGCCGACCGGCCGGATCCGGCCGTCGTGGACGGGACGGTCACAGTTCGGGGGGTCGGACACGATGGCTGCACAGACGGGCCGGTACGGGGCTCGGGAAGGCGGCAACGCGTCCGATGCCGCCGGAGCCGTGATCCTCGCCGCCTGCGCGATCTGGTCCCTGATCAGCGCGGCCGGACGGGAGTCCAGGCCGGAGGGTGTGCTGCTGGCACTGCTGGCCGTCGCCGCAGGGTTCGTCTGCGGCCGGATCTGCGGCACGCTGCTGCCGGTGGCCACCGCGGCGGTCGCCGCCGTCGCCGCTCTCGCCCTGGCGCTCGCCTCGCGCGGTGGTATGCCGGGCGCCACCGCCGCTGCCGACGTCGCGCCCGGTCACACCGGGGCGGCGGCCGCGCTGCTGGTACTGGCCGCCGGCGCCGCCTGCTGTGCGGCCGCGGCAGCCCGCCGGGCACCGGTGCGTCTCACGCTGCGACTGCTCGCGCTCGGCACCGCTTGTGCCGCGTCGGCCCTGCACTCGGTGGCCGGATTCATCACGGCGTTCGGGGTGCTGCTCAGTTCATTGGCCGCGGTCAGGATGCGCCGCAGACTGCTCGGTCTGACCGGGCTGGCGCTGGTCACGGCGCTGGTCGTCGGTACGTCATGGGCGGTGGCCGAGGATGCGCTGCCCGACGGGCTGATGGTCTCTCTGGAGGGGCAGCTCACCCGGAACCGGGTGCTGCTCTGGCAGGACGCGGTGGATCTCGCCGAGGAGCATCCGCTGCTGGGCATCGGCCCCGGCCGGTTCGCCGAGCTCAGCCCCACCGCCCAGCAGACCCTGCGGTCGGACGGGAAACCCCACTCGGCGCCACTGCAGCAGGCCGCCGACCAGGGGATCGTGGGGGTGGCTCTGCTGGGGGCGGCGTTCGGCTGGCTGCTGTACGTGCTGTGGCGATCACCCCGCGCCACGGCGGTCGTCCTGACGGCGGGCGCCGCGCTCACCGCGTTGGCGGCACTGGCGAGTATCGGGAACGCGCTGAGCTTCACGCCGGTGACGGCGGGCGTGGGGCTGCTCGCGGGGCTGGCCTCGGCCCGGCAGCCGATCGGGGACGGCACGCCGGGCACATCCGGTACGGAGAGTGACGAGGCTGCGGACCGTGCCGCGTACGGGACGGGGCCCGCGGCCGGACGCCGTCCGCGGGCCGGTCGCACCCCCCTCTGACGGGTGCCGCACTGCTGACCGCTCAGGCCCCGGCCGCCGTGTCGGCCGCCGGCAGGTGGAGCCGTTCGCGGATGAACCGTACGCCCTCTTCCGCATCGTCCACCGTCACGGTGAACGTCCTGCCGTCGCCGAGCTTGAGCACCAGGCCCTCTCCCCTGCGGACCACCACGGCCGTCCCCTGCTCGGGGCGCCAGCGGTAGCCCCAGCCGCCCCAGTGGCGGGGGGTGACCCGGGGGACGAACTCGGCCCCGACCACATGGGTGAGCTGGATCCGTCGGCGCGGCAGACCCATGTGGCCGCAGCGCACTTCCAGGGCGTCTCCGTCGACCCGCACGGCCACGTTCACAAAGGCGAGCGTCCCGAACAGCATGAGCAGTCCGGCCGCCACGCAGCCGATCACCGACATCAGCAGAGGGGCGATACCGGAGGTCCAGTCGGAGGTCACGGCGAGCTCGATACCCAGTGCCAGGCACGCCGCACCGACTGCGGCGAGCACCCACTGCGCCTTGTTGGTGGCCCGGCCGGTCCAGACGGCGGGAGCCGCCTCGGCGCCGGTCTCGCTCGGTTTCCGGGGGTGGTCCCTCATGCCAGCAGGGTACTCAGAATCCGGGCATACGGGATGGGCCCAACGGCCCTCACCGCGTCGACGGCGGCTCAGCGGGCGGGGCTGACGGCTGCCAGCAGTTGCCCCTCGGCGTAGGTCAGGGCGGCTTCCGGCAGCTCGGCATCACGGCCGCTCAGGAGCACGGTGAGAGAGGTGGCAGGCTCGGCCGACGGGGCGGGTGCGACCCCGATCCGGCGCAGCGCCTGGGCGGCGACGGCCCCGGCGGAGCCGTGCAGTGCTATGGGCGGCAGGCCGGGCTGCTGTACGGCGGCACGGATCCGTTCGGCGACCAGTTCGTAATGGGTGCAGCCGAGAACGACGGCTCGTACGCCCGGTGGAGTGAGCGCGGCGGCGGCAGCGACGGCACGGTCGATCGCGGCTTCGTCCGCGTTCTGCACGGCGTCGGCGAGACCGGGGCAGGGGACTTCGGTGACGTCGACGGAGCCGGCGAATTCGCGGATGAGTCCGCGCTGGTAGGGACTGCCCGTCGTGGCGGGGGTCGCCCAGACGGCGACGGGTCCGCCGCCGGCCGCGGCCGGCTTGATCGCGGGAACGGTGCCGATGACGGGCAGCGTGGGTTCCAGCGCGGCACGGAGCGCCGGCAGGGCGTGTACGGAGGCGGTGTTGCAGGCGACGATCAGTGCGTCGGGCCGGTGGGCGGCGGCCGCGCGGGCCACGGCCAGCGCGTGCACGGTCAGGTCCTGCGGTGTCCGCGGACCCCACGGCATGCCGTCGGGGTCGGAGGAGAGCACCAGATCGGCGTCGGGCCTCAGCCGACGTACCGCGGCGGCCGCCGGGAGCAGGCCGATTCCTGAGTCCATGAGCGCGATCTTCACCCGGTCACCATAGTCGACCGCCCTTGCGGTCTCGTCGGAGTGGGGCAGACTGCGGCGAATGAGCGCCGTTGCCTGGATCGCCGTGGGTTCGCTGGCCGCATGGGTGTGGCTGCTGCTGGGACAGGGGTTCTTCTGGCGGACCGACCAGCGGCTGCCTCGGCGTGCTGGGCCGGACCACTGGCCGTCGGTCGCGATCGTCGTGCCCGCGCGTGACGAAGCCGACATGCTGCCGGTGAGCCTGCCGTCGCTGCAGGCGCAGGACTATCCGGGGGCAGCGGAGATCTTCCTGGTCGACGACTGCAGTAAGGACGGCACCGGTGATCTCGCCCGTGCGCTGTCCGTGCGGTACGGCGGGCTGCCGGTGACGGTGGTCTCTCCCGGGGAGCCGGAGTCCGGCTGGACGGGCAAGCTCTGGGCCGTACGGCACGGGATCGCGCTCGCGCGGGCCCGGGAGCCGGCGCCGGAGTTTCTGCTGCTCACGGACGCGGACATCGCGCATGAGCCGGACAGTCTGCGGGAGCTGGTCGCCACCGCCTGTTCCGGTGGGTTCGATCTGGTCTCGCAGATGGCCCGGCTGCGGGTGGCGAGCGCCTGGGAGCGCCTTGTCGTGCCGGCGTTCGTGTACTTTTTCGCGCAGCTCTATCCGTTCCGGTGGGTGAACCGGGCGAAGGCACGGACCGCGGCCGCGGCGGGCGGCTGTGTTCTGCTGCGGACCGGGGCCGCCGAACGGGCGCGGGTTCCGGAGTCCATCCGGCAGGCGGTCATCGACGACGTGTCGCTGGCGCGTGCGGTGAAGCGCAGCGGCGGGCGGATCTGGCTGGGGCTCGCGGAGCGGGTGGACAGTGTGCGGCCGTATCCCCGGCTCGCGGATCTGTGGCGGATGGTCTCGCGCAGCGCGTACGCACAGTTGCGGCACAACCCGGTTCTGCTCATCGGTACGGTGCTGGGTCTCGCGCTCGTCTATCTCGCCCCACCGGTCACGCTGGCGGCAGGGCTGCTGGGCAGCGATCGGCCGGCGGCGTGGGCAGGTGGCGCGGCGTGGGCGGTGATGGCGGGGACGTACATGCCGATGCTCGGCTACTACCGGCAGTCGATGTGGCTCGCTCCGTTGCTGCCGTTCACCGCCGTGCTGTATCTGCTGATGACGGTGGATTCGGCAGTGCAGCACCACCGCGGCCGCGGCGCGGCCTGGAAGGGACGCACCTACGCCCGTCCCGAGGCCGCACCGGACCGATGAGCGGAGGGAACACGGGTCCGTCCGCAGTAACGGCCCCGGACGGACCGGGGGTCATTTACGGCCGGGTGTCCAACTCATCCCCCACCCATAGGCGTAGTCGATGGTGCGCTGCGGACTCACCCCGCGTTCGGGTACGAGATAGCGGGCTTCGCGCTGCACGGTGAGGTCTCCCCCGTTGTTGGTGATGAGTGCGAGTGCGCAGACGGTGGAGGGAACGGTGCATTCGTCGAGTGAGAAGTCGATCGGGGCGCCGTGCTGCGGCTGCAGGGTGACGGTCGCATGCAGATCGGCGAAACTCCGGGCGCCTTCATAGATGGTGACGAAGATCAGGACTCGGCGGAGCCGGTCCTTGTGGTCGAGGTCGATGGTCAGGTTCTCGCCGGTGGAGACGGCGCCGGTGCGGTCGTCCCCATCGAGATGGATGTATGGGGGCTGCCCGAGAGCACCGAAGGCGTTTCCGAGGGCCTGCACAACTCCCTTCCTGCCGTCGGTCAGTTCGTAGAGGGCGCAGAGATCAAGATCGAGATCCGTGTGGTTGGCGACGGCCCTGCCGAGTTTGCTGCCCCAGCTCTTGAACTGTTTGCGCACTTGCCAGTTGAGATTGACGCGCATGACTCCTGACGTGCCGCCCTGTTTGGCGAGGGAGACGGACGGCGCGTCTTTGGTGAGTGTCACCTTGGAGAGCCGGACGGGCTGGGGGGACGGCGCGGGCGGCGCGACAGGGGGCGCTGGGGGTGCCGTCGGCGTGGCAGCCCGGGGCTGGGCGTGCGGGGGGAACCGGGGCGGGGGCGGCAGGTCAACTCGCGTTGCCGCTTGCGGTTGTTGAGATTGAAGAGGCTGGTGCGATTGCTGAGGCTGTTGGGGTTGCTGGGGCTCGTCGACGGAAATGCCGAAGTCCGTGGCGAGACCTTCGAGGCCGCTGCTGTATCCCTGCCCCACGGCGCGGAATTTCCAGGCGCCCTGCCGCCGGTAGAGCTCACCGAGAATGAACGCGGTCTCCACCGTCGCGTCCGCACTGTCGAAGCGCGCGATCTCCGAGTCGTTCGACATGTCCGTGATCCGTACGTACAGGGCTGACACCCGCCCGAAGCTGCCACCGTCCGCGGAGGCGGCCAGGACGATGCGCTCGATGACGGGCTCCACCCGCGTCAGATCCACCGCAAGGCTGTCCGTGACACCGCCGGCGGCGTTCCGTTTGCCCTCATGACGCACCGCGCCGGAGCCATGCACCGGCTGGTTGTAAAAGACGAAGTCCGCATCGCTGCGCACTTTTCCCGACACGAGAAGGAGCGCCGATGCATCCACGTCCGGCGTCCCCGGGGCGGTACGCCACCCCAATTCGACCCGCACGGCCTGGGCCGCCACTGGAACATTGGCTCCTTTTTGCATGGTCATGCTCGCCCCCATCAAGAGTCCGGCTGCCGAAGACTTTTCCGTGCCAACCTAATATCCGCACCCTGCCACAGGGCCCACAGTCGCGCCGGTCCCCGTCCGGCGATCCGCCGGTAACCCCCCGCGAGCCGGCGACGCCCGCAACGAGGCCTCGGCGCCCGGGCAGCCCCGGTGGTGCGACGCAGACCTGGACTAGGCCGTCGCCCAACGACGCTGCGCTGCTGACCTGGGACGAACGGCGCGCCCGACAGATCCGGGACCGGCTGGCGCCAGACCGCCGTTTTCTGGATCACCAGCCAGGCAGACGTGCCGTGGACGGGCCCCCATCAAGCCGGATCGGTGGCCCGTCTCAACCGGCGATGCGCGGGAGTTGACCAGCTCGTGGGCCGGCACCGGGCCTGCCGGACTGCCGGGCGGTCTGGAGGCGGCCGAGCTGTGGGAGCTCATCACCCGCCTGCCCGAGAAGTGGCAGGCGGTCGTCCGTATGACGACTGGGCGCGGCTTGTGCCGCATCTGCCGAAATCTGAGACCGCGTTTGAGATCTGGCAGGGGACGATCCCTCGGTGACTCGACCCCTGAACCGTGACCGCTCCCTTGAGGAGCTG
This sequence comes from Streptomyces sp. NPDC048411, assembly GCF_040704695.1. Taxonomy (NCBI): domain Bacteria; kingdom Bacillati; phylum Actinomycetota; class Actinomycetes; order Kitasatosporales; family Streptomycetaceae; genus Streptomyces; species Streptomyces sp. NPDC048411. Next base: position 723 of record NZ_JBEZKL010000138.1, on the reverse strand, counting down.
GAGGACGACCGTCGGCCGGCCCCGTCGGCCGACGCGACTCGCCTTGTGGCGACCGCGCACGCGCTTCGGCGCAAGCCGATCGGCGAGCTGACAGTTGAGGGCATGAGGCTGCTGATCAGGCAGAACGAGGGCCTGCTCTACCTCCTGCCGCCGGCGTTGGAGGTCCCGCGGCGGGATCCGATGGCCGCCCAGCTGTCAGGCAAACGACGAACCCCACCAAGAAACGATCTTGGTGGGGTTGATGGTCAAGCTCAGAAGATGAGCTTCCAGTTGTCGATGTAGCCCGTGTCGCCGCGGTACGCGTCCCGGACCTGGAGCCTCCAGGTGCCGTTGGCGACCTGGCTGGAGGCGTCCACCGTGTAGGTGTCGTTCACGTTGTCGGCCGAGTCGGACACGTTGCTCTTCTTCAGCGGGTACAGCGTGCCGTCGGGGGCGACCAGGTCGATGACCAGGTCACCGCGGTAGGTGTGCTTGATGTCCACGTCCACCTTGAGGTCGCTCGGCGCCTGGCCCGAGAGCCCGGTGACGTCAATGTCCGAGAAGACCGCGGCGCCCGCGTCCGGGACCGGCACCTTGGTGGTGTTCTCGAAGATGCCCCTGGCGACGTACCAGGTGAAGGTCGCCGTGTTGATGCCGTGCATGGAGCCTCTGACGGTGACGGTGACGTCGCTGGTGCCCAGCGTGGTGGGGGTGCCGGTGATGAGGCCGGTGGTGTGGTTGATG
>NZ_JBEZKL010000137.1:0-19216 GCF_040704695.1 Streptomyces sp. NPDC048411 | reverse complement strand
TCTGCGTCATATAAAGGGCGCCATATTCGCGCACCGTAATGACGAATAAACAAGCTGTATTGGCGGTGGGTGGCAATTATTGGCGCGCACCGGCAGGGAATCCCGAGCGGCGGCCGGCGCGAAGACGACGGTCAGCTGGAGGACGTTGCTGCAGTCCAGCCCACGACCGCCTTCGGGGATGTCGCCCGGGGAAGGTAGCGGGAGAAGTCGGCACTGCTGGTTGTTCGGGAGGCTGGTTCCGCAGGCCCGGGGCGACGCAGCACGGGAGGACCGGACCCACCGCGCGGGCGTAGGTCCGCGCACAGCTGACCACGGCAGCGAGGGCTGCCGCGGTCAGCTCCATGTGCTCAGCACATACGGCAGGTGGGAGCCGTGCCGCCTACTGCGCGACTCCACCCCGTCGGCTACTTCCGCACACCCACCGCGCGGATGATCTCCTGCTTGACCGAGCCGCCCTTGTCGTCGGCGGCCGAGGCCCGCACGGACATGTACTGCGCGCCGTCCGGCACCCGCACCGAGCCGGCCCAGGCGGCGGACTTGCCGCGTACGCCGTCGAGTTCGACGGACGTCCACGTCGCGCCGTCGTCGAAGGAGACCTCCAGCGTGGAGCCGGTGATCCTCCCGGTGTCCGGCGCGCCCTTGACGTACTCGGAGAAGATCCCGAGATCCAGGCATTCCGGCGCGCACATCACCGTGCAGGTCGGTGTCGACGTCGAACCCGAGATTGAGCATCGGCAGATACGTCCAATGCTCTGCCGGTGTGGCGGCCGACTTGAAGGTCCATTCGGAGTGGCCCTTCGTGGCGAGGCGCCAGACCTCCGGGTCCAGGGTGGTGTCGGTGACGACCCTGAAGTCCTGCTCGGTCGGCTTGACGTTCCGGGCGTACGCCCCCGAGCCGGTCTTCCGGTCGACCCGCACCCCGTCCACGTACACCTCGGTGAACTGGGTCATCGACTTCTGGTTCCACACATCGCCGAAGCCGGTGTGGTCCGGGCCCGAGTCGCCCCAGCCCGGCGTGTTGAACTGCAGGTTGTTGCCTGCGCGCTGCTGGCCCCAGGCGAGGCCGGTGCCCAGCCACGGGTGCCAGACCGGCTTGAACCAGTCGGTCGCGGAGCGCGTGCCGCCGCGGTAGTGCACGATGCCGCCGCGCTCCTCGATGGCGCTCGGGCCGTTCGACATGGACTCGTGCCACCCCCGGTCGGGGCCGGCGCTGATGTAATCGGTGCGCTCCGTGGGGAACTTGATCTTCTCCTGGAAGCCCATGCCGACGGGGAAGGTGTCGGTGATCGAGTAACGGAACTCGCCGCCGTCGGCCGCCTTCGCCGCATGGAACTTGCTGTTGACGACGGCCAGTTCGTTCTCGCCGGGCCGGTACGTCAGGTCAGTGGGGATCGCCCCCGGGTATCCCTCGGTGAGGTCGTACACGTACGGCGTGTACTGGGTGCCGGTCAGTTCGACACCCCGGTCGAGTCGCGCGGCCTCGATCAGTCGCGCCCCGTCCGCGGCGTTCACCGTCGCGATGTACAGCGGACGTGTCGCCCCGCCGGCCCCGGCGAACGAGGCCATGAGCCGCCCGGGAACGTCGTCGGTGACGAACAGGGCCTTGGCACCCGCGTCCTGTGCGTTCTGGGCCAGTTCGGCCGGGGTGATCGCGTCGGTGCGGCGCACGACGACCGCCTTGCCCGTCACGTCCTTGCCGGCGTAGTCGGCGGCGCTTCCGCTGCCCGCGTCCACGAGGGACATCCGCTTCCGCCCGGTGAACAGGTCCGTTCCGTACTGGAGGACCGCCTCGCCGAGCCGCTTGCCACCCGCTTCGACATCGAGCTGCGGCTTGCCGAGCCGCCACGCGGTCCGGTACTCGAAGGTGCCCGTGGCGGGCTTGTGGGTCGGCGCGGCGAAGATGCTGTCGTACTTCGGCGGGACCAGCGCGGCCCCGGTGTAGGACGCGCCGTTCGCAGCCCGGTTGAACTTCATGCTCAGCTGACGGGTCTGGGTCCGCTGATCCACTTCGGCCCGGGTCTCCCGCAACGTCCGCCCGTCGAGCGTGACTTCGCGGTCACGGTCCAGAGTGACCTCGGGCTCGGTGAGAAGACCGAGGCCGAGCGAGTCCTTGCCGTTGCTGCCGCGCACGTCGAGGAAGCTGGACAGGGTGTACGTGCCGGGTTGCAGGCGCAGCTTGAGCGTGCCGGAGTCGTCGACCGCGGCCGGGAAGGCCGACGCGCCCTTGGCCAGCTTCTGTACGGCCAGGTATGCGGCGGACGCCGCGCCGTCGCGGTCCTTGACGTGGACCGTGAGGGTGTAGCGCTCCTCCTCCTTGGTCAGGCCGAAGGCCGTGTGTGCCACCACTGTGTCGCCGTCCTTGGCGACGATCCGGCCGGAGGTCGTGCCGACGGGCGCGGTGGTGCCGTCACCGGTGACCGTGGTCTGCGCGGTGCCGTGCGCGGGCACGGTGAGGGTGGAGTCGGCGAGGGTGACCACGCCGGCGGGAGCGCCCTCGGCGGTCAGCGCCAGGGTGACCGGCCGACTTCCGGCCCTCGCCAGGTCCACCTGCGCGGCCACCGCGTGGTCGGTGAGACCGGCGAGCAGCAGACGCAGTAATGCGGGTGTCGAGGGCATTGATCCCGTGGTGCGGTTCGCCGTAGGGGCGGGCCCGTTCCCATACGGCGTCGAAGAGTGCCTGGGCAACGTTGGCGAGGCCGCCGCGCAGGACGAGGCTGGGGTCGACCTCGCTGCCGGAGCCACGCAGCGGGAGCATCGCCTTCTCGCCGTCGCAGACGATCAGCTTGAGCGGTACGCCGTCGACCGTCCGGATCCGCATGCCCCGGGCGAGCGATTCGTCCACGTTGTCGGCGGCGCTCGGTTCGCCCAGGAACGACTGGTCGATGACGGCGCGCACCCGCAGGCCGCGCGACAGCACGGTCGGCTCCTCGGTGTTCTCCGGACCGACCACCTGGACGTCGCCGGTGACGAACGTGTCGATGGCGTGCCGGGAGGAGAGCTGGAGCTGGAGGTACCGCTGGCGCACGGCACCCCGCCCCTCGACGACCTCCACGAGATCGCGCTGCGCGCGTCCCATGGACCCGGTCCGGTAGGTCTCGACCAGCTCGGCGAGCGCGAGTTCCGCACGATGGAGGCGGATGCGGCGCTCGGTCAGTTCCGTGCCGAGCGCGACCGACGGTGGCGCGGCGACGTAATGACCGCTTCCGGGTCGCCTGTTGACCAGGGCGCGAGCCGCGAGCGAGTTCAACGCGTCCGCGACTTCCGCGTCGGGGACGGCCGCCGCCGCGGCCACCTCTGCGAGCGAGGCCGAGGGCCGCTCGATCAGTACCCTGTATACGGACTCCTCGCAGGCGCCGAGCCCGAGATCCTCCAGTGCCAAAGCCACCCTCCGGTCCGTGTGTACCGCCGGATTCTTGCAGCGCGGCCTGGCGCACCCGACTGCAGGGTCTGGGCGGTGTCACCAGATCCGTCGAAACCGCGGCGGCCGGTGGACCTGCCGTGCGCGGCCACGGTGATCGTGTCCTGGCCGTCGAGCCGTCGTCGAGCGTGAACGCGAGGAACGGGTAGCGGTTGCTGTAGGTGCTGCCGACCGCGATCGCCCCGTCCGCCACTGCGGGCGCCGCGGCGTTGAACGGACCGGCGTAGCCGTTTCCGTTGGCGACGACGGTGGGAACCCCTGAGTCCACCAGGTGGTTCACGGCGAGCGACAGCACACTGCTGCTGCGGTCGCCGGTCGAACCGAGACTCATGTTGACGACATCCACCCCGTCGGCGGCGGCCCGGTCGAGTGCGGCCAGGACGATGGCGTCGGTCGGCGCGTTCTTCGTACCGAACACCCGGTAGGAGCGCAGCGTGGCGTCCGGGGCGACGCCCTCGATGTGCGTGTCGTCCCCGGCGACGATGCCCGCGACGTGGGTGCCGTGCCCGGCTGCCGGGCCGAACTTGTCGTCGTACGGGTCGGCGTCCTCGTCCGCGAAGTCGTAGCCGCCGACCACCTTGGCGTTGGGGAAGCCTCCGCCGCCGAGCGCCGGATGGTCGTACGCAATGCCGCTGTCGATGATGCCGACGGTTACCCCCTTGCCCGTGTATCCCAGGCGATGGGCCTGCGGGACGCCGGTGAGATCCGTGGCCGTCACCATTTCCCGGCCCGAGGGGGCCGTATCGCCGGACCGTACGTCATGGCCCGCCTGGGCAACGGCCTTTGCGAGGACCTCCTTGGGCACCGGGGTGGGCCGCTCGGGCATCTCGTACGTCACCGGCTCGGTGACCTCGGCCACTCCGGGGAGTTCGGCCAGTCGGCCGGTCTGGCCGGCGGGCACCTCGACGAGGAGACCGTTGACGACATTGCGGTACTGGCGTCGCACGGACAGCGTCATGCCCGCGCCGTGCGCGGCGTCGACCAGCGTCCGCTGCGCATCAGAGACCGTACGGCGGGCCGCTGCCCGGTCCTGCGGGGCGGCCTGCTGCGCGGGCGGGGCGCTGTCGAGCGTGACGATGCGCGTCACCGACGGCCCGGACGGTTCGTCCGAGTCCGCGTGCGCCAGGTCACTGGGCAGGATGAACGAGACGAGGAGCAGCGCGCACGCTGCGGGTATCGAGTGTCTGTACACGACGATCGATCAAATGCGACCGGCCTCGGAAGGGCGACGGTCACCGTGTGTCGAGTCTCCGCCATGGCGGAGACTCGACGTCGTATGCGAGTCGTCGGTGCAGCAGACGCCGGAGTCCTCGCCGGAGGCCGGTGCTCTGCGGGGAGTGCTGCCCCCGCGGAATCGTTGCGCGCAGGGGCCGCGGCCTGACCCGGGCCGAGGGACCGCGACGTGTCGCGCGTGCCCGGCCGATCCGCGCGGGGCCACCTTGTGGCGCACGATTGAATCAGTGGCCTGAGGTAGATCTCATCGTCGCCGACCGGAGCATCCATGTCCCCTGCGCCGCATGGCATCCACTGGGTGGAGCCGAGGCTGTGGCGAATCGGCCGAAGGCAATCGGACGGTGAGTGACCCAATGGGCATACATTGCAAGAAAGTGTTAGGAATGTCGACATGGTCGACCATTCCGACCGATCCCGGAGCGGGTCGGCTCGGTCACTGAGCGGCAAGGGTCCGCGAAGCGTAGCCGGGCAGGTATTCATCCTGCAGGCGGTGGTCATTGTCCTGCTTGTCGCGGGCGCGGTTCTGGCGCTGGTCCTCCAATCGTTGCACGACGCCGAGACGGAGGCGAAGCACGTCTCGGTGGCTACAGCACAGACGTTCGCACACTCTCCGGGGGTTGTGGCGGCGCTCAAATCTCCGGATCCCCCAAAAGTGCTGCAGCCGCTCACCGAGGAGGCGCGGCAGCTGGCCGGCGTCGACTTCATCGTGGTGATGGACACACACGGGACTCGCTACACACACCCCCGTCCGGAGCTCATCGGAAAGACATTCGTCGGCACCATCGAACCTTCGCTGGCGGGCCAGGTCCACGTGGAGACCGTCCGCGGGCCCCTTGGTCGTGAAGTCCAGGCGGTGGTCCCCGTCAACGCTCCCGACCACTCCGTCGTGGGCCTGGTGGCCGCCGGTCTCAAGGTCGAGAACATCGCCAGCGTGGTCGACAGGCAGCTGTTGGTCATCTTTGCCAGCGGGGCCGCCGCGCTCGCCCTGGCCACGGGCGGGGCCGCCCTGGTGGCCAAGCGGCTGCGAAGGCAGACCCACGGGCTCGATCCCGCCCAGATGACCCGCATGTACGAGCACCATGACGCGGTGCTGCATTCCGTCCGCGAAGGGGTGCTCATCGTCGGACACGACGGTCGGCTGCTGCTGGCGAACGACGAGGCCGAACGGCTTCTTGATCTGCCGCCCGACGCCCAGGGGCGCCCCGTCAAGGAACTGGAGAGCCTCGACCCGGCCACGGCGGAGCTGCTTGTCTCCGGCCGCGTGGCCACGGACGAGGTGTACCTGGCCGGGGACCGCATGCTGGTGGTGAACCAGCGGCGCACGGCCCGCGACGGAAGCCCCCTGGGAACGGTGGCGACCTTGCGCGACTCCACCCAGCTCCTGGCGCTGTCGGGCAAGGTGGAAACGACGAACGAACGCCTCAAGCTGCTGTACGACGCGGGTGTGGGCATGGGCACCACCCTGGACGTGACGCGCACGGCCGAGGAACTGGCCGAGATCGCCGTCCCCCGTATCGCGGACTTCGTCACGGTCGACCTTGCCGCCCCCGTCCTGCACGGGGAGGAACCGACCGGCACCGCTGCCGCCATGCGCCGCACCGCCGTCAGCGGCATCCGGGACGACCACCCCCTCTACCCGTGCGACAAGCTCATCTCCTATCTCCCCTCCACACCTCAGGCACGCGGACTTGCCACCGGGCGGTCGGTGATGGTTCCCGATCTGTCCTCCGCACCCGAATGGCGCGCTCAGGACCCGGAACGGACAGACAAGGTCGTCGACTACGGAATCCACTCACTCCTCACGACGCCACTGCTGGCGCGGGGCGTGGTTCTGGGCATGACCAACTTCTGGCGCTCGCGGGAAGCCGGAGCGTTCGACGAGGAGGACCGGTCACTCGCCGAGGAGCTGGTCGCCCGTGCCGCGGTCAGCATCGACAACGCACGCCGGTACACCCGCGAACACGCCCTGGCGGTGATGTTGCAGCGCAGCCTGCTGCCACGTGCTCTGCCCGAACAGAACGCCCTGGATGTCGCCCACCGCTATCTGCCCGCACAGTCCGGAGTCAGCGGTGACTGGTTCGATGTGATTCCGCTGTCGGGCAACCGCGTCGCGTTGGTCGTCGGTGACGTCGTCGGCCATGGGCTGCACGCCGCCGCCACCATGGGGCGGCTACGCACCGCTGTGCACAACTTCTCCACGCTCGATCTGCCGCCCGATGAGCTCCTCGGCCACCTCGACGACCTCGTGGACCGCATCGACAAGGAGGAGGGGAGCACGGACGTCGGTGCAGGCATCGTGGGAGCCACGTGCCTGTACGCGATCTACGATCCGGTCTCCCGGCACTGCACCATGGCCCGCGCCGGGCATCATCTCCCCGCGCTGGTCCACCCCGACGGCAGCGTGGAGTTCCCCGAGCTTCCCGACGGGCCACTGCTGGGGCTCGGCGGCATGCCGTTCAAGACCGCCGAACTGGATCTGGCCGTGGGTGCTCAGCTGGTCCTCTACACCGACGGGCTGATCGAGGACCGCACCCGGGACATCGATGTGGGGATGCACCTGCTCCGCCAGGCCCTTTCCCATCCGGGCCGTTCGCCGGAACAGCACTGCCAGGCGGTGCTCGACGCACTCCTTCCCACCCAGGCCAAGGACGATGTAGCACTGCTCATCGCCCGCACCCGCGCGCTTTCCGCCGACCAGATCGCCGAATGGGACGTTCCGTTCGACCCCGCCGCCGTAGCCGGGATACGCGCCGCCGTCGTGGAGAAGCTGGACGACTGGGGCCTGTCGGAAATGGCGTTCACCACCGAGTTGATACTCAGCGAGCTGATCACCAACGCCATCCGGCACGCCTCCGCGCCGGTCCGGGTGCGGCTGCTGCGTGACCGCAGCCTGATCTGCGAGGTATCCGACGGCAGCAGCACCTCACCCCATCTGAGGTACGCGGCCACCATGGACGAGGGAGGCCGCGGACTGTTCCTCGTCTCGCGGATCGCCGAGAACTGGGGCACGCGGTATACCCATGAAGGCAAGGTCATCTGGGCACAGCTGCCGCTGTCCTGATCGCCGCGGGCGCAAACGACAGGGCCCCGTCGCCGACGTCGTCGTCCTGATCAACCCCCCGCGGCGGATCCCGACCCGGCCCGCGATCGTGGCCACCGGTGCGCCGCCGCTCCACGCAAGGGCGGAAAGAGCCCATCCGCTTCTCGCGGATCCCGATTGTGCGGTGCACGGCCGCCAGCCGCTTCTCCGCATCCTGGTAAGGACTCTTTCCGTCAATTTCATGAAAGCACCCCGAGTGGCAGGCGGCCACCAGGGCCGAACAGCTTCCACCCGACCCCGGACGACCCTACCCGGCGCGTTTCCCGGCCCTCAGGCTCGGAGATGCGGATCACTGTTCCGGGAGGAGTCATGAGTCACCGAAGAGGTGTTGCCCCTCAACGGCACCGTGCCCCGGTCGAGCCGCGCCCTCCGTAGTCCTGCGGTCGTGCCGGAGCGTCGGCGGAGTGGTGAACGTGCCAATCGGCTCACGTACGAGCATGACGACATGTCGGTCAACGCCCGAGAAGCCGCAAGGCGATAGGAGTGGACGGGTGAGACATCGAGACATTGGCGAGCTGATGACCCGCGAGGTCGTCACGGTCCCGAGGAACGCGGCGTTCAAGGACATCGTGCGCACACTCACTGAGCACCAGGTGTCGGCCGTCGCGGTCGTCGACGACGTGGGGCACCCGCTCGGAGTGGTATCGGAAGGCGACCTGCTGCCGAAGTCGGCCGATCAGGGAGACTTCCTCCGGTCCCTGCCCGCTCCCGAGCCCCGCAAGCGGGAGAAAGCGGAGGGCACGCGGGCCGAGGAACTGATGTCCGCGCCCGCCGTGTGCGCCAGGGCGGACTGGACCGTCGCCGAGGCGGCCCGGCTCATGGAGGCGCAGAGCGTCAGAAGACTGCTGGTCGTGGACGAGGCGGACACACTGGTGGGCGTCGTCAGCAGGCGCGATCTGCTCAAGATCTTCCTGCGCGACGACGAAACCATCCGCCACGAGATCACCGGCGACGTACTCGACCTGACCTTGCACCAGGACCCCGGCGCCATCACCGTCGAAGTGACCGACGGCCGTGTCGAACTGAACGGCTCGGTGCGGTTCAAGAGCCTGATCCCGGTGATCGAACGGCTGTGCCGCACGGTCGACGGAGTGGTTCATGTGGCACAGCACCTCGGATACGCCGTCGACGACGCGTCCGTCGGGTGACCCTACGGCCTTCTCAAGGCACCGGCGGTCTGCGTCCGGTGCCGCGGACCGCGACCTGCACCGATCCGATGACCGACGGATGCCCGCCGTTCCACTCCGCCACGGGCGAGGACGAATCCTTCGGCACACCCCACAGCACCGCACTCGTGAGGAGGGCGCCTTGGACCACCACATCATCGTCGGCCTCGACGCATTCCCCGAAAGCGCAGCCGCTGCCCGCTGGGCGGCGCGCGAGGCCCGTCTGCGGGATGCGGCCCTGCACCTCATCCACGCGGAGCCGTGGCCGTTGCCGCTCGGCATCCCCGCAGCAGCCTCCGACGCGCGGCGTGGCTGGGCCGAAACCGTCCTGCAGGAAATGGCCGACGAACTGCGCCGCGCTCACCCGGGACTCGACATCACCACGCAGTCGGTCGACGGCCCGCCCGCAGCCTCGCTCGCCACAGGCGCGGCAACTGCCGACATGCTCGTGATGGGATCCCGCGGGCTCGGCAGCGTGACCGGCTTCGTGCTCGGCTCCGTCGGCATGGCCGTCATGCACACCACCGAGCGGCCGGTGGTACTCGTACGCAGCGGAGAGGACGCGCTGCCTCACGAGACCGAGCAGCACACCCGGCGCGACGTAGTCGTCGGTGTCGACATCAGCCGGCCCTGTGACGCCCTGCTCGCGTTCGCGTTCGAGGAGGCGTCGCGCCGGTCCTGCCCGCTGCATGCCCTGCACAGTTGGCCGCCCCCGCAGTTCTACGGGTACGGATCGGCCTACGATCCCGGAATGCTTGCGCGCATCAACCAGAGCGCGACCACCGGCCTGGACCAGGCTCTCAGGCCTTGGCGGGACACGTTCCCCACGGTCGAGGTGACCGCCCGTACCCCGATGGGACACACCGCGCAGCAGCTCCTGGAAGCCGGTGCCGACGCCGGTCTGATCGTCGTCGGCCGCCGGATCCGCCGCTCATTGCTGGGTGTTCGCATCGGCTCCACCACGCATGCCGTGATCCACCACGCGACCTCTCCGGTCGCCGTCGTCGCCCACGACTGAGGCAGTCTCCGGCTCGGCGTTCCGGAGGCGGTCCGGCGCGGGCGGGACGACACACGGGGGTATGCCTGCCGTGCGCAGCGAGGGAAGGTCGATGCCTTTCGTGCCCTGGCCGGACGCCGAGGACGCCCCGGAGAGACCGGCCGCTGGAGGCGCTGGCACGAGTCCGGCACGAGGCGGCTTCTTGGGCGGCCCGGAGCACAGCCCTGGCGGCATGGTCCGCGCCGTCCGAACCGGCAACGACCGGTCCGAGCGCCTGACTGCCCGGTCGTGTGCCGAACACGGTGCCGTCCATGGCGGTCCTCCTGATACGAAGGTCGCGAGGGCATTGGTCTGTCAAACGCCGCAGGCCACGCAGGTCTGCCCACTGTCCGTCCACCTCCTCGACTCGGCGGTGGTTCATGGACGGTGGGGTACCACTGCGACAGGACAGCTGGAGTGATGGAGCGCCATATGGGCTGTCCGGCCGAGTTGCAGACCCACGTGCCCCTTGCGCCGCGAAGCACCCACGACAAGGAGGTCGGCGGCGGCGGAGCGCCAGACGAGAACGTGATGGGCCGGCCCCTCGACAGTGGAGCGGGAGACGGCAACGGCCGGGTTCTCCTCGATCGAGGCCGCAAGCGCTTGGTCAAGCTCTGTCGCCGCCCGCATCTCCCAGGTGAGGGGCGGCGGAGAGTCCTTGGTGTGCGGCCGGCCGACCGCTTCGGACGCGGGGCGACGCCAGGCACGTACTGCGTCGATCTCACAGTGCCGGGTGGCAGCCTCACGGAAGGCGAACCTCACGGCAGCCGACCCGTGGGCCACGTCCGCGACGCCGAGCAGGATGCGGCCGTGTGCTCCGGCTGTTCCTGCCGCGTCACCACGTACCACGATGACCGGGCACTGGGCCCGGGACGCCAGGGCCAGACTTACGGAACCCAGCAGGAGCTCCTTGAGCTGGCCCCGGCCCCTGGATCCGACAACCAGCATCGCAGCCTCGTGCGCCTCGTCGAGCAGCGCGTTGACCGTGTCCTCCGCCAGAACCTCGGTGGTGATCTTCAGATCGGGATTACGGGTGCTGGCGCGCGTGACCGCGGTGGCCACGATGCTGTCGGCCAGAATCTGCTCGGAGGGGCGCTCCACGCCCCGATACAGGCCTGCCCCCTCGTAGCGTTCCCATCGGGAGGCGTAGACAACTCTCAGAGGAAGGCTGTGCCGGGCTGCCTCCTCCACGGCCCAGTCGACCGCCCGGAAGCTCGAATCCGATCCATCCACGCCCACGACCAAGGACTGCTCCATGGTCCCCATCGCCTTTCGTCCCGTTGCCGTCGGATGCCCACGTCGCCACCGTGCCACCCCTCTGAACTTCCCAGGAGGGATGATCAGGACCCGATCAGGGACATTCGACCTAATATTCGTAATAAAAGACGTGATCGGTATATACCACCTCAGGAGGATCTGGCGTAGGTGTTCGATGCGGATCCATCCCTCTGCCCCGGCCCCTGTACGTTGCTGACTCTTCCCCTCCGGCTCGGGTCCCGCCGTGGAGCACGGTGGGACGACAACCCGAATGCCCTGTTCGCTCCCTCAGCGGGGCGCATGCTCCTCATGCGGTCGGTCGCTGGCGCGAAGCCAGGCTCACATCTAGGGCCGATTGGTCCCCGGGTCACCCCCGTAGAGCCCCTGGGGACCACAGGTCATTCGGGGCAGGCTGTTCTCAGTTCCGTCGGAGGAAGCACGACATGACCGGAACCGAGTCACGACGGCAGCCTCGGCCCGCGGATGGTACGAGCATGTGGATCCCCACCGGCAGGACGCGCACACAGGACAAGGACGCCCAGTGCCGAGAGGAACACGGCTCCGGCTCAGGCTCTTCCAACAACGATCTCAAGATCCGTGCCGCCCCGTGGAGGAGACCAGATCATGACCACTCCAACCCTCCGGTCGCTGGGCATCAGGCACCGGGACCGGCTCATGCAGTTCGCCCGGGAAGTGTCGTTCCCGGAGGGGACACGCATCTTTGAGGAAGGGCAGCGTGCCGACCACTTCTGGATCGTGCGGACCGGCACCGTCAGCCTCGACTTTCACGTGCCGAAAGGACCGCCGGCGGTCATCGAGTCGCTCGGGCACGGAGAGCTGGTCGGCTGGTCTTGGCTGTTCAGCCCCTATGTGTGGCAGCTCGGAGCAGAGGCGATGACGCCCGTGCGCGCCTACGAACTCGATGCCGCGCAGGTGCGCCACGCATGCGACTTGGACCCGGAACTGGCCGCCGCCGTGGCCTTGTGGGTAGGCCAGGTGATAGCCCACCGGCTCCAGTCCGCCAGGGCTCGTCTGCTGGACCTGTACGCACCGCACTGAAGGGGGCTGCCCCATGTCACCTGATCCGCCGTCCCGGTCGGACGGGCCCCGGTGAGGAGATCGCCATGCCTGATTCACCGCACACGGTCAGCGATGTCATGACCCACACCGCCATCGCGGTGGGAGGACAGGCCAGTTACAAGCAGATCGTCGAGCTGATGAAAGAGTGGAGGGTGAGCGCCCTTCCTGTGCTCGAGGGCGAGGGACGAGTGATCGGCGTCGTCTCGGAGGCCGATCTGCTCCCCAAGGAGGAGTCCCGGACCGACGACCCGACCCGGCCGGAGCTGCCTTTGACCGACAGACTGAAGGCGGGCGCCGTCAGCGCGAAGGAGCTGATGTCGAGTCCTGCAGTGACGGTCCATCCTGACGCCCCTATAGCAGAGGCGGCACGCATCATGGCCCAGCGCCACGTGAAGCGGCTGCCAGTGGTCGACGCGACCGGACTGCTGGAGGGAGTCGTCAGCCGCAGTGATCTGTTGAAGGTCTTTCTCCGCTCGGACGAAGACCTTGCCGACGAGATCCGACGCACCGTCACCGACTTGTCCCACCCCGGAGGAGCGGTGACCGTATCCGTCGTGGACGGAGTGGTCACGCTCGGCGGTGCGGTACGCGACCGGACGCTCATCCCGTTGCTCGCCCGAGCCACCCGAGCGGTCGAGGGCGTTGTGGACATCCGCTTGGAACTGGACGGGACCACGGGTGAGGAACCTGAAAAGGGGCCGTTCACGGCACCGTGGTCGTCTTCGGGGCGGTCACCGTTGCAGGACTGACCGCTTCGTCTCCTTGTTCGACTTCAGGGCGGTGATCGACGGGAGCGCCCGGAAGACCCCGACGGGATCGCAGTGGGTCAGCCCTTACGACGACTATGGGGTTGGGTCGCGGGGATGCGATGAGTGAAGAACAAAGCGATCAGCCCGGCGAGAGCAAGGACGGCGAGAGCGGCTCGCAGAGCGTCGACCCTTGCGTCGGCGTTGGCATCGAGAGCGGCCTGTGCCGCATCCGTATGTGCACCCGCCTCGTCGAGTTGCTTCTTGAGCTGGGCGTCCGACAGAAACGGTACGCCACTGGAGAGCTCGATGTTCGCCCGTGCCTTGATTTCAGTCGGGATCGCTGGGCTCCGTTCGATGTTGGCGAGAAACGAAGACGTCAGGGCGGCGATGAGAATCGACCCGGCCAGCGCGGTGCCGATCGATGCGCCGAGATTGGTGACGGTGTTCTGGACGCCACCCACGTCGGCGCTCTGTTCGTCGGGCACCGCCGACACGGTGACCGAACCGAGTTGCGACGCCAGCGCCCCCATCCCGTATCCGATGAGCAGGAGGGGAATAGTGACAATCTCCGCGCCCGCCTCCGTATCGAGTGCCGCGAGAAGGACAATCGCCCCCACGAGAAGCGCGAAGATCCCCTGGCGCACCACGCGCCGCGGCGAAGCGTGCGGGAGAAAGCGCGGAATCGCGGTGGCGGCTGCGAGCAGCGTCAAAGACAACGGAAGGATGCGGACACCGGTATCGATTGCCGGGAGGCCAAGCGCGACCGACAGGTACAGCGGGACAATGAAGAACACCCCCATCTGCACCAGATATTGAAAGAAGAACATCGTCAGGCCACCGGTGAGTTGCCGGTTCTTCAGGAATTCAGGGTCGATGAGCGGCTCCTTGCCGTGGTCCGAGAGTCGGACCTCCCAACGGAAGAAGAGCCAGACCAGGAACAGCCCTGCCAGCATCAACCAGACAACCAGGGAGATGCCGAGCACGGACGGGGTTCCGGCCTTGGGGACGAACCAACCCCATTCGGCCGAGCGGAGTACACCGAAGACAAAGACTCCAACGCCCAGGCCGGAGAGCAGCGCGCCAGGAATGTCGATGCGCGGTCGCCTGGCGAGGGGCGCGTCGGCAATACGGCGGGTGAACAGGAGGATCCCGACCACCACCACCACCTCGCCGGCGAACACCCAACGCCAGGAGAAGTAGGTCGTCGCGACGCCGCCGATGATCGGCCCGAGTGCAATGGCCACCGCTCCTGCAGCGGTGACGATCCCGTAGGCGGCAGGACGCCGTTCCACAGTGAAGTTCCCCGCTACGAGCGACACAATCGCCGGCAGGATCAGCGCCGCTCCGATTCCCTCGAGGAACGACCACCCAACCATGAGTACGGTGAGGTTCGGAGCGAGCGCGGTGGTGAGAGACCCGCAGCCATAGACGACGCAGCCGGCCATGAAGGCGCGCTTACGGCCGACGAGCGCACCCACCTTTCCGCCGCAGATCATGAACATCGCCATCACGAGCGTGTAGGCCGTGATCGCACCCTGGATACCGGTCACCGTCGTCCCCACGTCGGCGGCGACACTGGCGATGGAGACGTTCATGACCGAGCTGTCGAGAGCCATCAAGAACTGACCCGCCGCCAATGTGATGAGAACGATCCTTGTGGCCGGCATCCCATCGGAGGTGTCTGCAGCGACTGTCATGGGCGGAGCCTCGCACAGCTGCCGGCAGGCACAGGGTCAGCGCTGCATCAGATCAGTCAGTTGGCCGAGTACGGAGAGCCGCATTGCCGGGCCGGCACAGCGGTCGCTGCAGCCGAGCCTCACCGGCGGGGAAGGCGCACCGCACCTACTCCGTCGACGGCACCGATACCGCCCCTCGCATGACAGCGCGCCTCACTGTTCATTGCGACTCACTCGTCGTCCGCTTGCCGTGCCGCGGGATCAGCTCGACCGGGCAGTTCGCATGGTGCAGCAGGCTGTGGGTGACCCGGCCGAGCGTCGGGCCGAAGGTCCCGGGCGAGCGTCGCCCGCCCACGACCAGCAGATCCGCGTGCCGAGTCGCCTCAACCAAAATACCGGCGGCGGACATGCCCTTCTCCGCATCCGCCTCCACGGTGAGTCCCGGGAAGTCGGCACGGATACGGTCCGCCACTCCCGTCAACGTGCGAACGTGGTTGCGAGCCATCTCGTCCACGGCGTCGAGCATCGTCACGACATTCCCGACCGCCCCCAGCACGTTCCATACGTGCAGAAGCCGCAACGACGCCTTGCGCAGCTCCGCCTCACTCGCCGCGTGGCGTGCGCATTCCAGGTCGTGCTCGTCGTGAACGGCGACCAGCACGACGTCTGTCGCGGGAGCGCCTTCGGTGCCGCGCACCACGACCACCGGCGTCCTGGCACCCGCAGCAACCTTCAGACCGACCGAGCCGAGCAGCAGTGAGTTGAAACCTCCGCGACCACGGTTGCCCACCACGATCGTGCCGTGGTTTCCCGCCGCGGTGTGCAGGCTCACCACCGGTTCACGGCGGCTCAGCTCCTTCGTCACGCTCAGGCCGGGGTAACGCTCGGACACCATGGCTGCGGTCTCCTCGAGAAGATCTCGACCCGCGTGCCGAACCTGCTCGATGGTCTCCATGGACGCGTAGATCATCCGGCTGTCCGTGTCGGCTGCGTAGACGAGGTGCAGAGGACGATCACGCCGTAGTGCTTCGTCGGAGGCCCACAGCACTGCGCGCTTGGCGGGCTCGGAGCCGTCCACCCCGGCCACGAGCGCTCCGAGGACCGGGCCGCCCTTGTCGCTGGAATTCATGGTTCCTCCTCACCGAAGGCTGCCGGTGCAGTTCTCACCCTGGCACCGCGCCCCCGCGCTGCAAGAGGGCCGCTCAGGACCCCGCGGGGGCCGAGTGTCCCTGTCGCTTCCGCCGCCCTGTGGGCTTCTCCCGCGCCGTGGCGTGCCCGAACGCCTCCGGGTGCGGCTCGTTCGGCCCTGCTTTCGGTGCCGTGGTCCAGCGGATCCTGAGTCCGGAACGAGGACGGGCGCTACGCCCCGGGGTATCGCCGAGAACCGGCACGGGTTTCCTCCGTGAAGCACGTCAAGGCGGGAGGCCCGATGACCGACGAGGTCGTTTCGGTCGTCTCCGCCCACTCCTTCTGTCGCCTCCGCCAGCTCCTTCCAAGGATGTCGCGAAGTTGCTCGCGCAGCACACCATGAGCGGACGCCCCGTGCAAGATCGGCGGACCGCACCGCGCCCCCGGATGCCCGCGGTCCTCCGCGCTCAGACATGAATCGCACGCCAGTTCGATACCTGGCCCTCGCGCGCCACTCGTGGTCCCCGCGCATGCGCCCGAGGGCCGAACAGCCCGCGGCGAACCCCGGAAGGCCCTACCCCCTGCGCATGCCGGTGCCCACGCTCGGAGTATGGACATCCCCTCCCCGGGCGGAATCATGCGGCAGGGGGTGGACGTGGCACTCCGTTACCGCCGGACATCTCATGACCGCGTCGGCGTAACGGTGACGCGCGACGCGACCCTGGCCGGCGCCGCCCGTCTCATGGCGCGGGGCGACTTGAAGCGGCTCCCGGTCGTCGACGGCGACGGGCGGCTGCTCATCCGTGTGGCCGGCCGGCCCGAGTCGTGGACGTCACGGTTCGACTGAACGCCGACAATCCCACGCGAAGGTGATCGACAATGAGGCATCGCAGTGTGGCGGATCTGATGACGCCCACGGCCGTCAGTGTCCAGCGCGGCACGGCTTTCAAGGAGATCACCAGGCTTCTGGACGAGTTCGATATCACGGCCGTGCCCGTACTGGACGACGACAGGCATCCCGTGGGCATCGTCTCCGAGGCCGATCTGCTCCGTCGCCACAACGCCGGAAGCGGTACGCCCACAGCAGTCGATCTCATGTCCAGCCCTGCCATCACCGCCCGCCCCGACTGGAGTGCGGTCCGTGCTGCTCGTGTGATGGAGAAGCACAGAGTGAAGAGGCTGCCGGTCGTCGACGCCGACGACAGGCTGATCGGGATAGTCGCCCGCAGCGACCTCCTCCAGTTGTTCCTGCGAAGGGATCACGCGATCCAGGAGGAGATTCTTGAGGATGTGCTGACCGGCGCACTCCGGCTCAGCCCGTCGGCTCTGACCGTAGAAGTCGCCGACGGTCTGGTCACCCTCAGCGGCACCGTGCCCCGCCGGAGCCTCCTTCCCGTCATCCTCCGGATGTGCCAGAGCGTCGACGGCGTCGTGGATGTGATCGATCGGCTCGACTACGAGCGCGACGACCTGTCGGACGGTCACAAGAGGGCACAGGACGGCAGGAGAACACAGTGAGAGTGTCCGCGTGTCTGCGTCCGTAGGAGACGCGTTGCATGAACCACAGCGTCGTCGTCGGTCTGGACGGGTCGACGGAAAGTACCGCAGCGGTCCACTGAGCCGCACGCAAAGCCCTTCTGCGCGACACGCCACTGCATCTTGTGCATGCCGCGGATTGGTCGTACCACCTCGGTGTTCCGGCCACCGGCACTGTCGGCCGTGAGTGGGCCGAGCCGCTCCTGCGCAACGCGGTGCAGAGAAGCCGCGCGGGTCGGTGCCGAGTTCCCGGCGCAGCAGAGGAAGTGAATCCAGCGGGTCCGGTCGCGGCATCGAAGCAGAGGCGGTGGTCCTGGCGCCGGTGGATCCGTCAGGCGCCATCAGTCGTCATCGGCCCCCGAGTCCCGGCGCAGCCGACCGGACCAACGCGGCTCCACGCGCTCCCACTCCTGGTCCCATTGGGCGAGGCTGCGCGTCTCGACGCGGCGGAGCCTGAGGCGGACAACCAATCCGGCGGACAGAGCAACCACGCCCATGGCACAGGCCCCTGCTGCGGCGGCCTGCACGGCGCATTCTCCACGGGAAGGCGGGGCAGCCGAAATCCTGCCCGAGTCATCCACCCACAGCGTGACCTTCCGGCCCACCGGCGTGTGGGGGCTGACCGCGATGGTGTCCGTATGAGGCAGGGAGGCGGGATACTCCCAGAAGGCCCGAGCCGTTGCTTCCGAAGCCCCCGTAAACCGGGCAGGGAGTCTGTCTTCGGCTTTGCTGACTGTCGTCGCCGTCACCTGGTGGCGGTGTCGGGCCTCCTGCTGCGCGGTCACGCTGTCGGCGTCCCAGACTTTGATTCCGACAGCGACACCACAGAACACTGCTACGAGCGCAAAAAGCACGGAAGCGGCGAGCCAGCGGCTGCGCACACGGTCGGCAGCCCGCTGCAGCGGATTCGGGCGGCGCTCGAACGGTCGTCGCATTCGGCTTCCGTGCCGCTTCCAGGGCCATATGGACTCGGGTCCGGGCGAGTCGGACTGGAACATGTCACGCCTCCGCCCCGTGCCGTCGCCATACCCGCGCGCAGGGGTGGGTTCGGCACCTGGGAAATGAGCTCTGGTCTGGACCCCCTGAAGAGTGCGGACGTTTTCACCCCGGCCCGCTCCTGTGCGGGGCAGACACGGCCACCGGCGGGAGGATGCGGTTCTCGTACGGCGCCTCGACGCCGTCCGTCGGAATCTCGGCCGGCAGGCGGACGCTGCGCCGGAACGAGCGGTAGCGGAACTCCCAGTGTTCCTTCTCCGTGCTGCTCTCGGTGCGCTCGGCGCCGATGGTGGGGGTGTCGCCTTCGACCGGGATCCGGATGTCTTTCTCGGGGTCCATCCCGGGTAGTCCGGCTCGCGGCACGTACTGCCGGTCCTGGTCACTCATCTCGATCGGGATCGGGTGAACATCGATGGTCGGCCGCCCCACCGGGAACCGGGGGAATTCGGCGCCGAACCAGTCCACGAGGTCGGGGAAGAGGCCGTGCCTCCGCTCCATCTGCGTTCCTGACATCGTGTGCTCCACTTCCGGCGCCTCGGGGGCGCCATCATCGATGTCCTTTTCAATGTCGTCCGGCAGAGGACACTTCCGCTTGGGGCCAACGGGCCCCTGCGGGGGCCGTCCGGCCCCTCCTTGCCGGCTCGCCCCGGCGGGTGCATCGAGGACACCTCGCACGTTCCGGTCGCAACCCCGCTGGTGCGTGCTGTGGAAGGTGTCGAGGCCGTTAGGGCCTGTTCTGAGTTCCCCGTCGTCCGCGCGAAGCGCGGGCGCAGCGGTGGTCGGTGCGTGCGATCGGCGTGCGGTGTCGCAGGTCATGTTGCGGAGCCACCTGTCCTGCGAC
>NZ_JBEZKL010000136.1:0-19437 GCF_040704695.1 Streptomyces sp. NPDC048411 | reverse complement strand
GGCGCCCCCGGGCGCCCGCCGGCTCGCAGCCACGCTGCCGACGATATCGGCCTGGACAGGTACGAGAGTCAGGGACGATCTCATGGGCCGAATGGATGAGCCGCCGCGGTTGCCCGAAGGCAGCTTCGCGGCCTGGAGCCGCGACCGGCTAGCACTGGCGCGCCGTGGCGCTGACGAGTGCGGGGACGTCTGGCAGCTGGAGCCGGGTGTCTACGTGGCCGCTACGGCCGGGCCGTGTGAAGCAGTCCTGCACCGCGCGCAGGACTTCCCCAAGGCACCCTCGCCTCTCTTTCCGCCGTTGAAGCGGTCGAGCGGAGCACCGACGCCTGAGGAGCGTGCCCACGCGCACGCCGCCCGCATGCGCGGACTGCGCCCGCAGGCGGTTGCAGCCCGGATCGGTGAGATTGCGCCCGGGGCTGCTCGATTTGCTGACCAGTGGCCCACGGGCCAGGACGTCGAGATTCTGCCCCCGGTCCGGCACGCCCTGGCAGAGATCGGCGTGCGCTACCTCTTCTCCGAAGACGCTCCCACCCTGCTGCCCTTTGCCGCACAGCTCTTCCTGGCCCGGGAGGTGCTCGTACGCCCCTCGCGCTGGGTATGGCCGCACTGGATCCCCACACCGGCACGGCGGTTCCGCACACGGCAGCAAGTCGCCTTCACCAACGCTTTGCGGCCCATCGTCCGCCGGCGCCGTTCATCGGGCCGGCTCGGTGACGACGTGCTGGGGCAGATGCTCCGGCCCTCCTCCCGCTACGGCCTACTGCCGGAAGAGGCCATCCTCGACACTCTCCCCGGAATCACCGTCGCCACCTTCGAGACACCTACCCGGGCAGCCGGATGGATCCTGCTCCACCTGGCCCGGCACCCTCAGGCAGCGGGCCGCGTCGCGGCCGAAGCCGCCTTGCTGCCCGCGAACCCGGCCGCGACGACCAGCACCCACCTCGACAGCCTGCAATACACCCAGGCACTGGTACGCGAGGTGCTCCGGCTGTACCCCCCGAGCTGGCTACTGACCCGGCGCGCCACGCGACAGACTCAGCTCGCCGACTACACCATCGACGCCGGGTCCACCGTTCTCGTCTGCCCCTACACCGCCCACCGCGACGCACGGGAACACTCCGAGCCGGACCAGTTCCAGCCCGAGCGCTGGCTCGATGATTCGGGCTCGCCGGCGAAACCCGGGGTCTTCCTCTCCTTCGGTACCGGGCCGCATGGCTGCGAGGGAGCCGCTCTGGCCATGGCGATGCTGACGCTCCTGACCGCGCAGACCGCCCGCCGCTACCACTTGAGCGAGCCGCCCGGACCGGAACCCGGCTACCAGGTCACCACCTTCGAAGGTCTCGCAACTGTCGGCTTGCGCCTACGCGCCACCTTGCGCAGCTGAGGGCAGTCCTGCTGTCAGTGACAGGCCGCTTCCCTCCGCGACCAGCGAACGTTGATCAAGTTCGAGTGCCGTTCCGGACACGCCTGGATGACCGGCTCATGGTTCGCTCATCGTGTGTCGCTGGTCGAACTCGTTGGCGAGCATGCCCATCATGACGAGGTCGTGGTGCCGGCCGGCAAAGAAAACGTGTTCCCGCAAGCGCCCCTCCTCGGTGAAGCCGAGCCGACGAAAAAGTGCCAGCGATGCCTCGTTGTGGGCGAAGATCGCTGCCAGGCATTTGTGATAGCGCCGCTCGGCAAACATGAAGCGCAGCAGCAGCACTACGGCTTCTGCCGCGTAGCCCTTGCGCCGGTGGTCAGCGCCGATCGTGACATCACACTCGAACCAGCCTGAACGAGGGCCGGTGCGATGTGAGCCGACTGTGCCGACCAGCTCTCCTGTGGCCATCGTTTCGACTGCCAACCGGAAGCGGTCGTCATCGCACCTGGCAACGGCTTGCTCCTTCGCCCAGGCACGATAGCTCTCGGCGGACCGCGGTAGATCCAGCCGGCTCCCTCGCCGCCCGTCGCCGTCGGCGAAGCGCGTGAACGCTGTCCAGTCGTCGGGCTCGATAGCGCGTAGGCGTACCCGTCTACCAGTCCAGGACGATGCCATCCCCTATTTGATCACGCTGCAGCGCACGCGAGGCCGAGAGGCACACCGAGGCAGGTGTTGCCCGCCGTACTCTTGCACCGAGCGCCCTGACCGCGCAGGCGACGGCGTCACCGGTCCACGCTGTCCGGTCCAGCTCCGGTCGCGCCGCAGGCCACGGAGATGCCGTGACCAAAGTGGCGTGTGTGAGCTGCGGGCGCTCGGACCCCATCGCGGACCAGCCGTCTGCCAGAGGCCGGATGTGCGGCTGGTGCTGGGCACGGACGAGGTTCCGTGCATGCGGGCGCTGCGGCCAGCTCGACCAGATCGTCACGCGCCGCTGTGCAGGCGCCCGTAGCCGGTGGCACCGCGCCAGTACTGAGCCGGCTGCATAGGAGCTCCTCCGCCAGAGTCATGGCCCAGCTGGCCAGCCGCGCGGAGCCGGTCACCCACGAGGTACTCGATGCCCTCCCGCGGAGCGCCACGACCCGGCACGTCCGGTCGTTGCTCGTCATCGCGGGCGTCCTGGCGAACCGCGATGAACACCTCGCCCGCCTGGAGCGATGGGTTACCTGGGATCTGCCTCGCCTGCCGGCCTACCAGGCCGCGATCGTCAGGCCGTTCGCCGAATGGCATGTCGTGCGCGATGCCCGCCGCCGCGCTGCCCGTGGACGCTACCCCCAGAGAGGCGGATGGTGAGCGCTAGCGGTGAGTCACGGGGAACCGTTTACGGCTGGAAGTACTCCGGCATCAGGCGGCTGACCCATTCGGGCTGCTTGATATTCACCGCGCGGAACTCCGTCGTCGTCGGCTTCAGGTCAATGGCCGGGGTGCCCGAGACCGCGTCAAGGCCCGCCACCGTCAGTTCGCGGCCGTGGACGGATTCGATGGCGCAGCACGTTGCACCGATGCGGTTCGGCCTGCGGGGGCCGCGGCCGGCGAAGGCACACCAAGATCCCCGACAGAGTCAAGCTGAGGGCACGTCACACCGCCGGCGCGCCTGGCGGGGACCCCGGCTTCTTCTCGCCGGCCCCGCGCCGCAGAGCGCTGTCCTGTGGCGTGACCGCCGAAAGCGGCGCAGCGATCTGCTCCAGCGACTTCTGTTCTGCGGCCACCGCGAAGAAGACGGCCACCAGGCCCGCGATCACCATCAGGGCCGCCCCCACACAGAACGCGAGAGCGGCGTCCTCGACGACTCCGCTCTGCGTCAGGCCCGCGAAGAGCAGGGGGCCGGAGATACCACCGGCCGCCGTCCCGATCGCGTAGAAGAACGCGATCGCCATGGCCCGCGTCTCCATCGGGAAGACCTCACTGACCGTGAGGTACGCCGAACTCGCACCCGCCGACGCGAAAAAGAGGACAACGCACCAGCACAGCGTCATCGTGATGGCGTCGAGCCGTCCGGCATCGAACAGCCAGGCAGTGAGGAACAGGAGCAACCCGGAGAGAATGTAAGTCCCCGCGATCATCGGCCGGCGGCCCCAGGTGTCGAAGAGACGGCCCAGGAACAGTGGGCCCAGGAAGTTGCAGAACGCGATGGCGGCGAAGAAGTAGCCGGTTGTTCCGGTGGAGACGTCGAAGAACGTGACCAGGATCGAACCGAAGCCGAAAGTGATCGCGTTGTAGAGGAATGCCTGTCCGACGAAGAGCGCGAAGCCGAGCGTCGCACGCTTGGGATAGTCACGGAAGACGGTCTTCCCGATCTCGATGAAGCCGACGCTGCGTCGCCGTTCGACAGTGATCTCGCTCTCCGCCTCGGGGAGCAGGCGGCCCGTCTCCTCCTCGATCTCCCATTCCACTTCGTCGACGAGCTTCTCCGCTTCCTCGGACTGTCCGTGGATGAACATCCATCGCGGGCTTTCCGGCACATGACGGCGTACGAGAAGGATGACCAGTCCCAGAACGACGCCGAGGGCGAACGTCAGCCGCCAGCCGACAGCCTTGGGGAAGATGTCGGTATCGAGTGCGAGGACCGACAGGAGAGCACCACCTATCGCACCCAACCAGTAACTGCCATTGATGATCAGATCGACGCGGCCCCGGAACCTGCTGGGGATCAGCTCGTCGATGGCGGAGTTGATGGCCGCGTACTCGCCGCCGATACCGAACCCGGTCAGGAAGCGGAAAAGGAAAAACCACCAGACGGAGAAGGAGATGGCGGTGAGCGCGGTCGCCGCGAGGTAGACGGTCAGAGTGATCAGGAAGAGCTTCTTGCGGCCGTAACGGTCCGTGAGCCAGCCGAAGAAGAGAGCGCCCGAGCAGGCGCCCGCCACGTAGAGCGCTGCCGCGACGCCCGTGACCTGGGCGCTGCTGATCGGCAGGCCGCTGCCGGCCTCGGAGAGCCGGCCTGCGATGTTCCCGACAACGGTGACTTCCAGGCCGTCGAGGATCCAGACGGTGCCCAGGCCGATCACGATCATCCAGTGCCATCGCGACCACGGCAGGCGATCCAGTCTCGCGGGGACCTTCGTCGTGACCGTTCCGGTGACTGCTCCTCCGCCTCGGCTCATGCGACTCTGCCTCCTGAGAGGACGGCCTTCTTCGCCGCCCGTGGCGCCGAGGCCGGGTCCCCCGGGTCCAAGCGGATAAACAGCATCATGAACCGATGCCCTGCTGGGGAGGCGCGCCGGTTAGCGTGGAGAGGGTCCCCTCTCCTGCTCCGGAACACTCGATCTGTCCAACGCACGCTGTGGCCTGCCGGTGGTCATTGAGACGTCCGCCTCACGCGTGCTGTGTCAAGGGACGAACCGGGCTTCGACTTCCACTATGCATCTACGACATGCCACGGTCAGCCTGAGCGATGCGGTCTTGGAGTGGCCGCTGCTGATGCTGACCGCACGTTCCTCTGCGTTCACATGCACCCTGGTTCAATCCAGCGGGCGGCTGCGTCGAAGGTATCCGCCGGGGTGCTGTTGAACGCGATCGCCGCGTCGGGAGCGTGTCGTCGAATCAGATTGAGCACCAGCTCGAACAGCTCGAGCTGGTCTTCGGATTTCCGCACACCGCCGCCGACAACTACGCACTCCCAAGGTCGGGCAGCCAAGGCAGCG
Organism: Streptomyces sp. NPDC048411; assembly: GCF_040704695.1. Lineage (NCBI taxonomy): Bacteria > Bacillati > Actinomycetota > Actinomycetes > Kitasatosporales > Streptomycetaceae > Streptomyces > Streptomyces sp. NPDC048411. The sequence continues at coordinate 14,373 of NZ_JBEZKL010000136.1, read as the reverse complement.
CCGACGACCGCCTCCACGTTGTCGCTGCCGTCGAGGCCGAACAGACAAGTCTCAACGCCGACGCCGTGCTCAGCGAATCGAGCGATCCCCACCTCGATTGCGTCGGCTACCGGCTTGGGGTCCCAAAGCCCGGGAACCCGATACGGATCGAGCCCGATCACGAGGACGCGGGGTGTCGAGGCCGTTGTGTCCACCCCTGAACCCTACGTCGCAGTAGTCGGAAGGAGTAGTCAAGAACGCGGATCCGCGTGTCAAGCGACTTGAGCGTCTACCCCCGATTCGTGCTGTTCGGGTCGCTCCACCAGGACTCCTTTTCCGAAGCGGGTGCCGGCACGGACGAGGGCGACGAGGTGGGGTGCATTCACGGCCCGCCAGCGGTCCCGAAGCAAGCACCCAAGCGCACTCAAAACTCAGGCTCTGGCTCAACTTCGGTAGAGCGCCCACGATGTATCAATTCGGCCTCGGTGTCGGGCGCTGGGGAACCGACCGGGAGGCATCAGGGCCTTGCGGTCCACGAGAGCTCAGTAGATGTAGTAGGCGGGGCAGCCTCCCTCGAACCCCGGCTGTTCCACGCCGCTGGGCCCCGGCATCAGCGTACCGAGCGCACTGGCACCGGCGTCCTGGAGAGCCTCCTCGGATGCGACGACGAAGGCTTGATACTTCATCGTCCTGACCGCAGCGTCGAAACCCGGCCCGCGCAGGCCCTCTACGCGAGATGCCATCTCCAGCAGGAACTCGTCGGTGAAGCCGTCGACCACGACGCTGCGCTCCGAGCGGGGCGCTGGACAGGGATACCCGGGAGGGAGCGATCATGGTGGGCATGTCGCACACATCCCGGCGCAGCCTGCTTGCTGCGTTCGCAGCGTCTGCTGCGTCCGTTCCGTTCACCGGTCTTGCCGCCGGTCCGTCCTACGCCGCCGAGACATCGCCCGCTGTCGCGCCACTGGCGGACTCGGCGGGTCTGACCACGGCTCGTTCCTCTGTCACCCTGGCACCTTTGGACGCCTCTTACTTCACCCAGGTGACACTCAGTGAGCCACTGACCGCCACCGTGCTGGCGGGAAGCCCTGCCAGGACCGAGGTCACCTCCGGCGGTCGGCGTGTCGCGCTGCTGACCCACGGAGCGCGAACCGTTGTACTGCCAGGCCCGCAACGGACGTTCGCCGAGAACAAGAAGCCGTTCGTCGACGACTTCCGGCGCAGCCTGCCCGATGTGACCATACCGATGACGCAGCGCCGGTACTGGGGCACCTCGCCCGGGGGTGGCAGCTGGTCCACACTCGGGCCCGCCGAAACGGACTACTCCGTGACCCCCGGCGCCGGGATCATCACTCTGACCACAGACAACTCGAGCCGTCACGCCAGCCTGCGCGACGACCGGATCACTGATATCGATGTGCGCTCCGTCGCCCGGTTCGACAAGATACCCACTGGTCAGGCCTGTTCATACGCGCTGTCCTTCGGATACCAGGACACCCACAACAACTACCGGGCGCGACTGTCGTTCCTCACCTCCGGCAACGTTGAGCTGCGGGTCGAGAAGGAGGTCGCCGACACCGTTACCCAGCTGACCGCGGCGCTCACGCTCGCCACCGACGTGCCGGCGGAAACGGACTGGACGATCCGGGTGCGCCGTGAGGGTGCCCGTATCCGGGTCAAGGCCTGGCGCTCTGCTCTCGACGAGCCGTCGCCGTGGGCCGTCGATGTCACTGACTCCACGTTCACCACGGGCAGGGTGGGTCTGCGTGCGCTGGCCAACTCCGGTTGTACCAGCCTGCCGGTCCGGCTCACCGTCAGCCGGTTCCAGGTGGACGCCGCCACGTGGCAGGAGCCGGTGAGTGTCACGCACACGGACTGGGTGCGTGTACTGTCCCAGCCCTTCGACGGCACGTGGACCCCGGCAACGGAGCAGATCATCCGTGGATGGGCGGGTTCCACCGCTCCGGATGTGCTGGCGCATGCGGCGATGTTCCTCGCGGGCGCGCCCGCGGTGACGGGCGGCGCGGGCCCGGTCCAGGGGAAGCAGGTGCTTGGCGAGGCGGGATACGGCTATCTGGACCCGCACGGATATCGGTACGAAGGCGCCGACTTCCACGAGTACATGAATCTGGGCTGGACCTTCCCCGACGGCACGTACACAGGCCCCTCCAGCAAGCAGGTCGGGAACCTTGACTGCTCGGGCTACACACGCATGGTCTACGGCTTCCACTGCGGTGTACCGATGGCCGCGGGCCAGGACACGTCCAGGACCCGGATCCCACGCAAGTCCCGGGACATGGCCGAATACGCGCCTGGTGTTCTTGTCGACCGGACCGACGGCACCGCTGCACCGGCCGCGGTGCAGCTGCAGCCCGGTGACCTCGTGCTGTTCAATGCCGACTCCGGTGACGACGAAGCGACTGTGACGGTCGACCACGTCGGCATCTACCTCGGCAGGGACGCCGGCGGTGGGCGGCGATTCCTGTCGAGCCGCAAGACCGGCAATGGGCCCACCATGTCCGATCTGGGGGGCAATTCGCTCCTGGACGGTACAGGAACCTACGCGAGGACCCTGCACACCGTGCACCGTCTGTAGCTCACCCGCTCCGGTTGCCGGTCTGCTACGGCCGGGGCCGGCGCGGGGGCTTCGTCATGGACCAGCCCGAGAGCCCCGGACCCGCTGTTGAGGCATCATTGCTCTGCAGTGCGCCGTCACCGCCGCCGTCATTCAGCGTCGGCGTCCGGCGGGTCCGATGCGGGGCCCCGCCAACACCATCCTCGCCTCCTGCAGGGCGACTCTCACAGCCGTCTCCGATACGCAGTTCAGCGCGCGGAAGGCGCTGCTCGACGAGTGCGTGCACATGGCTGAGCACGGCATGTCCTGCGGCGCCCAGGCACTCGCTGCCAACGTGTGGGACACACTTATCCGTGGCCTGGCCTTCGCCACCCCCGACTGGCTCAAGCCGAACGGCCAGTGGGGCTACCGCAAATTCCGGCAGAGCATCCCGGCCGTGGAAGACGACGACCCCACGATGCTCCAGTTCCGCCAGGCCTCCTCCTACGGCGCCAACGATCACACCTCGGGCCTTTACCTGGATGCTGAGACCGGGCGGATCTGCCGCTGGGACCGGTACGGGGATCGCACGCCCCGATATGGGTCGTTGACGACCTGTCTGGAGGAGATGGCGGACCGGCTGGAGGCGCCGTCGTTGACAGGTGGCGAGAAGCCAGGGCTGCTGGACCTTCGTGCCCTGGTGTGGGGGCCGCCGCCGGACCTCAACTGGGCGGCCTTGTGGAAGCCCTTTCCCGAGAACTGGCGGAGCGTTCCGGGTGGCAGCCGTCCGGGACGGCGCCAACTTCAGGTACGTGCCTGAATTTCTCCAGCCTGCGGCGTTCGCGGCTCGTGCGACCTGAACGTCAGCGCCGTTTACTAGGTCGAAGTAAAAAAAGTTGATCCATCTTTAGGTCGATGTCATGATCACATCACATTGTTCGGATGGTCCGGGCAATGGGGAGGGGCGAACAACCGTGCGACTCATGACCAAGACCGCAACCCTGCTGCCCGCCGCAGCTCTGTGCACCGTAGGGGTCCTCGCCATCGGCACCGCCACCGCCACCGCCGCCGATTCGGTGGTCCAGACGACGAGCTCCAGCGCGGTGGTGAGCTCGGGCGCCCAGCTCTCGCTGGTCCAGACGTCGGCAGGCAACTACTGGCACCTCGTCGCCCCCGGTGGCGCGGGCGAGGCGATCTGGAGCCAGGACCCGTACAACGGCGACCCGGGCGACGCCCTCATGGCATACGACGGCCTCGCCGACGGCCTCGGCATCCACGCCTACCTCAGCGACGGACGCATGGCCAGCACCGCCGGCCACTCGTCCCCGTACTACAGCGGCTGGGTGACCGGCGACCTGCCGGAGGACCACTGGTACACGATGAAGGTCTGCACCGAGAAGGGCGGCTCGAACATCTCCTGCGTCAGCGCCAGCGTCCAGTCGTAACACCGGAGCACCCCGCGCCGGGCCGGTACCGGCGCGACTGACTCCCGGTCCGCGGAGCCGCATTCGGCGAATGCGGCTCCGCTGCTTTCGCCGTTCCCGATCCGCACCACACCGATTCCCAGAAGGCGTACATGGCGTTCATACGCAGACCCAGACTCCTCGCCACGATCGCGGCGGCGGCAGCCGTCCTTGTCACACTGACGGGGCAGGCGACCGCGACGGCGGACTCGCCGACCATGACCAAAATGACGCTCAGCGGCGATCAGTTCAAGATGACCGACACCAGCTACTCGTCGGCCACCAGCCACCTGTACGACAGCTACCTGACGAAGCACGCCAGTCTCACGGATGTCATCACCACCGACTTCACGAAGAACTCGGCGGGGTCGACCGACAGTTGGCTCAACCTGCGCTCGATGCGCTCCTGCGCCGGCGACGAGACCAAGGCGCTGCCGCCCGCGACGACCTCGACGGCCTGGTGCTGGTCTTCGGCGCACTCCGACGACACCACGGCCCGCTGGTGGCCGCAGGGTCTGAGCACCACCGGCACGGCCGACGGAGGCGACGGAGCGATCCAGGGCGACCATGTCACGGCGGTGGCGTGGCACTACAGGACGTTCGAGCGTGACGCGGCCTCGAACACCACGGGCTGCAAGACGGACAACCTGCTGAAGCTCACCTTCATCGACCGGGACACGGGCAAGTACCGTCACGTCCTGCTCGCCGAGCCCACGAGCACCTCGTCGAGCGCGTCCGACTTCAAGTACGTCACCGGCCACGGCGGCGGCATCGTCTGGTACGCCAACTACATCTACGTCACCGACACCGCGCACGGCGTCCGTGTCTTCGACACCAACAAGCTCGCCAAGGTCGACGACTACGGTTCGGGCGTGACGACGTACGGCATCAACAACGGCCGCTCCAGCGCGTGCGGTTACCCGTACGTGCTGCCCGAGGTCCACTACTACCAGCAGTCGGGCACACCCAGCGCGTGCGACTCCGACGCGAACAACGGTTCTCTGGACCCCGCCCACCTCTGCTACTCGTGGCTCTCCCTGGACAAGACCGGCGGCTCGCCGTACAAGCTGGTCACCGGTGAGTGGTACGGCGGCGTCGACGGGGGCCGGGTGGTGCGGTACCAGCTCAACCCGACCAGTTCGTCCACCTACCCCGGCCTGCTGAACATGTCCGGCGGCAAGACCGTCATCCAGGACGCCTACGCGGCCTCGCGTTACCGCGGCCTACAGGGCGGCATGACCTGGACCGACGGCCAGGGCGCGCTCAACTTCGCCTTCCACAAGGGCTGCGGCACGCAGCCCGGGGTCTACTCGCACACCTGGGTCGGCGACACCAGGGCGGGCACGACGTGCGCGGCGGGCGGCAACTGGGCGGCGGGCACCCCGCAAGCCCTCAGCTACTGGCCCAAGCTGGGCACGTCCCAGGTCGACGAGCTGTGGGGACTGACCGAGGGCATCTGCCCCAGCGCCTCCCTGATATCGAGCTATCCCGAGGACTTCCATGCCGCCACCGACATGTCCGACGTCTGCTACACGCACAACGACAGCACCACCACCATGTCGCTGCGCTCCGTCTTCGCCGTCGGGTTCACCGACTCGGCAGTCCAGAACCTCCACTGACGCACGGCCCGCTGGTGCGCTGATCGGATGACAACCCGGCACGACGGAGAATATCTACTTTCCTTCCGATATTCCCCGGTTGCTTTTGTGCCGCCGACATCCGCAGGGTATGTCAATTTACCTCTGTCGCGTAATCGGTGGTGACACTGTGTAGTGATCACTGGAGGAGGATGCGGTGGCGGAGCAGGGAGAACCCGGCTCGGCCGCGCATCTGCCTCGTGATCCTTTTTGTTCGCGTGGTGACGCCCTCGGTGCGGTCGTTGCGGTGAGGGAGGGTGAGGCCGGCGTTGACCGCGGCGCGGTCGGGCGTGACACCGCGGCGGCCGGACGGGCGCCCGCCCGGCCCGCTCACTCCTTGACCACGGATCCGAGTCGGTCGGCGAGGCGATTCGTCCGACGCCGGCCCTGTGCAGGCGGAGCGGTTCAGCCGGAGGCGGCCGAGGATGCCGAGCGGTCGAGGAAGCGCCGTAGTCCGGTCCGTACGCCGTCCGTGGGCACGGCGGCGGCGAAGCAGGCCGCCTCGATGGCGAGTCCCTCGTCGATCGGCAGGTTGATGCCGCGGGTGACCGCGCGTAGGCAGGCCGCCACGGCTGTCGGTGCGTGGCGGATGATCCGTTCGGCCAAGTCCCTTGCGGTGTCGAGGAGTTCGTCGGCGGGTACGACGGCGTTGACGAGGCCCAGTTCGGCGGCTCGGGTGGCCGGGATCGGGTCGCCGGTCAGGATCATCTCCAGGCCACGTTTGCGGCCGATGTGGCGCGGCAGGCGCTGGGAGCCGCCGAAGGGCGGCGGAAAGCCGAGGGAGATCTCGGGTTTGGCGAAGGTCGCGTGGTCGGCGGCGATCGCGAGCGGTGCGGCCTCAGTGATCTCGCAACCGCCGCCGTAGGCGAGACCGTTGACCGCGGCGATCACCGGCTTGGGAAACTCCTCGATCCGCCGCGTCAGCGCGTGGCCGCGGCGGACGATCTCGCGCATCGCACGCTCCGGCCCGCCGGCGATGCTGGCCGCCAGGGACGGGATGTCCGCGCCCGCGCTGAACGCCGTGTGCCCGGCACCGGTCAGGATCACGGCCCGCACCCCGTCGTCGGAGTCGGCGCGGTCCAGTTCGGCGAGCAGCGTGTCGATCGTCGGATAGTCGAGGGCGTTGAGCTTGCGTTCCCTGTCGATGGTGAGCGTGACGACGTGGTCGTCCCGTTCGGTGTGGACGGTCATGCCGGGTACTCCGTTTCGCCGGGGCGCGGACGCACCGAGGCTAGGAGCCCCGTTCCAGGACGATCCAGATATTGTCCTGGATACATGCGACCGCCCTCCTACAAAGCCGTCGTCGACGAGTTCGCCACCGCGATCCGCTCCGGTGCGATCCCGGCGGGCGAACGGCTCCCGACGCACCGCGCTCTCGCCCGCGAGCGGCGGATCGCGCTGGCCACGGCCACCCGGGTCTACGCCGAACTCGCCGCCATGGGCCTGGTCGTGGGAGAGCCGGGCCGGGGGACGTTCGTGCGGGTGCGGTCCGGATACGACGGGCTCGAACCGTCGCGCGCGCTGGCGGTGCCGCGGGTGGCGGACCTGTCGTTCAACCAGCCGCTGGCCCCCGGGCAGGGCAACCTGCTGCGGCAGGCCCTGCGCACGCTGGCGGCGACCGGTGACGTCGAGGCGCTGCTGCGCCAGCACCCGCCGGGCGGACGCCGACACGACCGGGCGATCGTGGCCACCTACCTGCTGGACCGGGGCATCGACACAGCGCCGCGCGATGTCCTGCTGACGGGCGGCACCCAGCAGGCACTCGACTGCGTACTGCGCGCGCTCACCCGGCCGGGCGACGTCCTCGCCGTCGACGCGCTCAGCTACCCGGGTATCAAGCTCATCGCCTCGGCACACGGCCTTGAACTGGCCCCGATCCCGGTCACCGCGACGGGCCCCGACCTCGATGCGTTCGACCGGCTGTGCCGTGCTCGGCCCGTCCGCGCGCTCTACGCGATCCCCACCGTGCACAACCCGCTCGGCTGGGTACTGGACCGGGAGCAGCGCGACCGCCTGGTCGCCGTCGCCCGCGCACGGGACTGTCTGATCATCGAGGACGGCACCTACGCGTTCCTCGAAGCGTCGCCTCCTGTTCCGCTGCGGCCCCTGGCACCCGAACGCACCTGTTACGTCGCCGGGTTGTCGAAGAACGTGGCGTCCGGCCTGCGGTTCGGCTTCGCCGTACTGCCCGGCCGTCATGTGGAAAGTGTGACCAGGATTCTTCGCACGGCGGCTTGGGGAGCCCCCGGTGTCGTCACCGCGCTCGCCACGGGTTGGCTCTGCGACGGCACGGTGACGCGCCTGGAGCAGGACCGCCGCAAGGACGCCGCCGCCCGGCAGGACATCGCCCGCGCCGCGCTCGCCGGCCTGGACGTCACGGCCCACCCGGCCTCGTACACGGTGTGGCTCGGCCTGGAGCCGCACCAGCGCCCCGACCGGGTCGCGGACGTGCTCGCGGCGGAGGGGATTCTCGTGTCCACCGGGGACGCCTTCGCCACCGGTCCGCTTCGCCCCACGGCGCTCCGGCTGGCGCTGGCCACTCCCGCCCTGGACGAACTCGGGCCCGTGCTGCACCACTTGAGGGACACGATCGAGGCGATCCCGCCGTGACCTCCGGCCGACGGCTCCTTCGAAGGTCATTCAGAGGCCTGTCGGCCGTTATCCGGGCCCGGCACAGTCGCCGTATGACGATCGTCGCGGGCGCGCCGCCCACGCACACCACTCCCGTCGCCCTCGCCCGGGTCTTCGTCACGGGGCTGGGCGCGCCCGTGGTCTACGTCCTGCTCCTCTTCCTCGCGGGTGTACCACGGCGGGCCCGGGAGGCGGCGGTCGCACCCCGTACGGCTCTCGCGATGATCGAGAGCTTGGAGGCCGTCGGGGGGTGAGTCGGGCGATGTACCGGTGCGGTTCGATCTCAGCCGCCATCTCGACACACTGGACTCCATGTCCGCCGTCCCCGGCCGCCACAGAGCATCCGCGACACAGCCCCATGCCCCGTGAGCGCCACGATCGGGTGATGTTCCGGGCCCAGCAGTTCGTGTTCGGGGTGTTGTGGCTGAACGCGGGCTGGAGGCCGTTACGTTGAGTTTCCCGGTTCCTGCGGTTGTGTTCCCGACGGGTGCGCCGTGAGGGGTCGGCCTGGTGTACAGCTGACCGTTAGCCGGCTCGACGAAGCGCCGTTCGGTCATGACGCAACGTCGCCGACAGGACCGGGCCGCGCGCCGGTCTTCGCATGGAGGAGAATCTGTGATCTCGAAAAGCAAGAGGCTCGCGCGTTCCATCGCCGTGACGCTCACCGCAGCTGCCGCGCTCACCCTCAGCCTGCCGGGCGGCAACGCCTTCGCCATCGACCACGTCCAGTGCGTCGGCGGAGAGAACTTTCTGAAGATCTGGTCGCATCTCGACGGCCGTGAGAGCGTCGACTGCTACGCGAACGCCGGGAAGACCGACTTCGGCGGATGGTGGGTCGACCGGATCTCCACGGGCAACAACGACCTGATCTACTACGACGCCAACGGCGACTCGGTGAAGATCGAGCGCTGGCACGACATCACCTTCCCGAACCACCCGCCAAGGGTCGTCGCCATCCAGATCCTGTGACATGTTGACATCCGGTCACGGGGAATCGGTGCCCGGTCACGCGTCTTCGCTGGACCGGTATGAGGAAACGTGACTGAGAACTGCGTCGTCGAAGACATGCCTTCGCTCCATCAGAGGTCGTCTCAGTTGGTGTAGCGGCGGTAGCAGATGAGGGCGCCGGCGATGCCGACGAAGGCCAGGAAGTGCTCGGCTTTGCGCTCGTAGCGCCTGTGCAGGCGGCGGCCATTGAGCCAGGACATGGCCCTTTTTGACTGACTCACCGGTCCTCACACAGTGACCTGTGCGTCTGGGCTCGACATCCCAGAAGTGGGCACTCCTGCACGGTCGGCACACTGGGAACCCTTGCCACGCTTGGACTTTTGAGGGCGCTCGGTGGGAGCTGCGACGGGAACGAGCACAGAGGGTCCGCGGAGGACCCCCCTCCACGGACGGCCGCGCATACCCTGGCACGTATGACCACGGGGGATGAACTGCTCCTGCTCGCGATACGCCCCGGCAGGCGGCGAATACGGATACGGGCCGAGGACCGGCTCCGGTTCGCCCTGCGGGCATCGGAGTTGGCGGATCTGGGCCTGGCCGGACGGATCGCCGTCGGCCCCCGGCGGATCGAGGTGATGGACTCCCAGCGCGTCGAGGACCGCCGCCTGAACAACGTCCTGCACAGTCTGGGCGCAACCGCTCCCCCGCCCAGCCTCAAGGACTGGCTGCGCCGGACACCACGCTCCCTCACCACCGAATACCTCTCCCGGCTGGAGGACCAGAAGGCGGTCCGCGTCCGCCGTTGGCGCGACCCCAGCGGCCGTACCCGCCACGACATTCTCTCCGTCGACCTACCGCGCCGCCAGGCGCTGCTGGCCCGTCTCGACAGCGTGGTCCGCTCCGGCTCCGAAATGTCCGCCGCCGACTGCGACCTCACCCTCGCCGCCTTCGTCCAGGCTGCGGGCCTCGCTCCTGCCGCCTACCCAGGCCTGCGGGGCATCACCGACCGCCGCCGTTTGGCCACCCTCGCCGCAACCGACCGCCTCGTCCCCGCAACCGCCAAGGCGGCCCCGGCAGCCGACGAGGAACTCGCTGCGGCACTGACCACCGGCGCCGATGTCCTCACCCGCCAACTCCTCGGCGAGCTCAGCGACCTCTACGCCGACTTCACCACCGGCGGCCACAGCCTCGGCCACGACCTGGACCCGGGCAGTTGGTCCGAGGGCGGCGCAGGCGGCGCAGGCCACCATGGCGGCGGGCACGGGGACGGCGGCCACGGCAGCTGGTGACACCGACAGCCGGAAGCCGCACGCCCCTTGTCCGAACCCGGGGCCCATTGCACCGCGACGGCCGCATGACTGGCCGCGTTCTGGGAAGCCCCTGCTCGAACGGAGTTGAGAGCTTGGGGAAGGACGGCACCGCCCCCACACGACCGGAGTGATCGTGCGGGACATCGGACCGTCCATCGGTCCGCGAGTCTTGATCGCTGCCGAGCATGCTGGTTAGGTTGGCCGGCATGACTGAGCTCGGACCCGTCGCCTGGCCACCTGCCCCGATCAGGACCGAGCGGCTCGTGCTCCGCGAGCCCGAGGCCCGGGACCGTGCGGCGTTCATCGAGCTGTTCGCCTCGCCGGAGGTGGGCACCTACATCGGTGGCCCTCAACCGCGTGATGAGCTCGAGCGCGCGGTACCTGAGGTGCCCGGGCGGCGCCCTGGCCTTTTCGTGATCGATCTCGACGGAGCGATGATCGGCATGGTCACGCTCGATCGGCGCGACGCGGAGCGTCCGGGTCACGTCCGTCCGGATGCAGGGGATGCCGAGCTCGGCTACATGTTCCTGCCGGAGGCGTGGGGCTTCGGGTACGCCGCCGAGGCGTGCGCAGCGGCACTCGACTGGTTCGCCGACGCGCTTCCCGGCGAGCCGGTGGTGCTCTGCACCCAGACCGCCAACGACCGCGCGATGCGCCTCGCGGCGAAACTGGCGTTCACCGAGGTGGAGCGGTTCGAGGAGTACGGCGCCGAGCAGTGGTTCGGAGTGTGGCCCTCGGTCACGTCGTCCGGTTGAGCTCGTGCTCGACAGCGCGGATCCACGAGGCCACCGATCGGTCGTCGGCCTCGGCGCGCCGTTGACCTCGTGGAGCACGTCGGAGGGGAAGCCTACGGGGATGGGCGATGTCGGTCGCGCTGCGCGCGGTGCCGAGAAGATCCACGGCGCCGGCGGACAACAATCGAGTGCGCCAATCTCCGAGTGTCTCCATTTGTCCACGAACGCCCGCTACTGGCGTGTGGACTGGGTCGAGGAGCTCCACGACGACACGCTGCGCGCCTTCACCCACGGCAACCTGGCCGACTACTGGGCTGGTGTCGTGCTTGGTGCAGCTGACTACTGCACTGCTGGATTCAGAGCATGAACTTCCAGCGCCCCCAGGGAACCGAAGTCGTTGTACCAATCCTCGTCCGTGACCTGACTCCCGCCGATCCACCGACGTGCACCTGGTCCGGGTCTTCCACCCATCTCCACCAAGTGGCGAGGGAGTTGAAGCGTGCGCGGGTCGGCGAGGTGGACTACCTGGCGGCCTGCACACCGGTCTACCGCTACCTGCACGAGGGCATCGACGTCCTCTCTGACCAAGCTCCCGACCTGACAAAGTCCTGACGCAGTGTCAACGCGAACGCTTGCCTTGCATGATTCTCGACAGGACGCTGGTCGCGTGCGACCGGGTCGCTGGCGTCCGCGACAACGGGAACGACCTGTGGTTCAGCGAGCACCGGCCGCCCGATCCCCCCGGCGGGCCGACCTCTGCGCCCCAGCCCCTGCGTGGCTGTGTTGGAAAGAAGTTCACTGACCGTTACCGGGGCAGATGCAGCGTGCATCTACGCTCCTGACTGCCATGAATGGACGCGAAAGCACAACGCATGCACCACTGTTTACATTTCCAGTGGTCTCGGCCGCGACGTCGGCCCGTGTGCTGTCGCCCTCACAAGGAAGCACCCGCATGCGCATACCGCGCCCAGGCATCCGAGGCCTGATGGCCTCGGCCCTGCTGGCATGTATCGCCCTTCCCGGTACCGTCTCCGCGGCCGCCGCGGCCCCGGACGCCGGGTCTTCGGACGCCAAGTCTTCGGTTGTCGTGGGATCCACCGCGGTTCCCAAGCCTGACCACGTGGTCATGGTGATGATGGAGAACAAGGGCTACGACGACATCCTCAACAACCCGTCCACCAAGCCTCAGGACCAGGCGCCGTACATCAAGTCCCTGGAGGCTCAGGGCGCGTCGTTCACCAACTCGTACGGCGTCACGCACCCGAGCCTGCCCAACTACTACGCGCTGCTGTCCGCTTCGGACATCGTGAAGAGCAGCGCCTGGCCGGAGCCGCAGTCCGTCGACACCGACAACCTGCCCAACCAGCTGGTAACCCACGGGTACAGCTTCGCGGACTACGCCAACCAGGGCCTGCCCACGCAGTGGCTCCGCTACAAGAACATTCCCGGCACGCCGGGCAACCTGAACCCGATGGACAAGCGGCAGGAGGAGTTCCCGACCACGCCGGACGGGTTCGCCAAGCTGCCCACCGTCTCGTTCTACGTGGGCGACGGCCAGCAGAGCATGCACGACGGCACCATCGCCAAGGGCGACGCCTTCGTCAAGAACACCTTCGACTCGTACATCCAGTGGGCCAAGACGCACAACAGCCTGTTCGTGCTGACCTGGGACGAGGACGACTTCACCCCAGCCAACCACATCCCGACGATCATGGTCGGGCCGATGGCCAGGGCCGGCGAGTACGACCAGAAGATCAACCACTACAACGTGCTGCGCACGCTGTCGGACATGTACGGCCTGGACCACATCAATCACACGGCCGATGCGGACGTCTCGACGATCACCGACGTGTGGGACACGTCGAAGACCGCGCGGCTGCGGGGCATGGCCGGGCGATGCCTGGAAAACCACCAGACCGACCCGGCGAACGGCGGCACGCTCGGCCTGTGGCACTGTGAAGCCGCTGCCAACCAGCAGTGGGTCAGGCACGCGGACGGCACGATCCGTCAGTCCGACAAGTGCCTGACCGCCACCGCGAACGGGACCGGGACCGAGCTCGCCGACTGCGACGGCACCCCCGCGCAGACCTGGCAGCCCAAGGCCGACGGTTCCCTGCGCAACCCGGCATCCGGCCGCTGCCTGACCGTCCCCGACCCGGAGGTCGCCAACGCAACCCCCGCGGAACTCCAGAACTGCGACGGCAAGCTCCACCAAAGGTGGAAGGTGCCCGGCTTCACGGGGGTGCACCACTCGCTCACGGTCGACACGCCCTCGGCCTTCAAGCCCGGCTCCGCCGTCACCGTGACGACCACCTACACCAACGACAGCAGCCCGGCAGCGCTTTCGGACGCCTCCGTCAGCCTCACCGTGCCCAACGGCTGGACCGCCGAGGCCACCTCGCCCACCACGTTCACCAGGGTCAAGCCCGACCAGTCGGTGAAGACCACCTGGGCGGTCACCGCCCCCACGGACGCAAAGCCCAGCGCCTACACACTGTCCGCACAGGCCACCTACAAGAACGCCAACAGCACCGACAAGGGCACCGGCACCACGTTCCACCCGGCGATAGTCCCCCAAAGCCAGATGCGAGTGGTCGAGGTCGACAGCGAGGAGACCATCGGGGAGGACGGCCGCGCAGCGAATGTCCTGGACGGTAACCCGGACACCTTCTGGCACACCCGCTGGTACGGAGGAACCGACCCGCTGCCGCACCACATCGTGCTCGACCTCGGTGAAGAGGTCGAGGCCACCGGCCTGCGTTACCTGCCCCGCCAGAACAGCGCCAACGGCCGGATAGCCGGATACGAGGTCTGGGTGAGCACGGACCGCACCGCGTGGACCAAGGCCGCCACCGGGACCTTCGCGAACACCACGGCCGAGCAGACCGTCACTCTGAACGGCACGCCGGCCCGCTACCTCAAGCTCGTCGCCACGTCCTCTCACGCTGGACCGTTCACTACGGCCGCCGAGCTGAACGTCACCCGAGCAGTGCGCTGACCACCTGGAGGGGGGGGGGGGGGGGGCGCGGGCGGGCCGCCGCCCCCCCCCCGCGCCCCCGGAGGAGGAAGGGAAAAACGAGGGGGGGGGGGAGGGGGTTAGAAGAGGAGTGGGTTAGT
>NZ_JBEZKL010000135.1:0-19590 GCF_040704695.1 Streptomyces sp. NPDC048411 | reverse complement strand
GGTCATGTGGCGGAGCCACCTGTCCTGCGGCGCCGTGCGGCGAGCGTGCGTGCCGGGCGTCGGGGCGCAGGCGGGGAACTCAGAACAGGCCCTAGATCCCCACCAGCTCCCCCGGGACGATCCGCACCCCGCGCGCCCAGTCCGCGGCCCGCATCGGCTTCTTGCCCTGCGGCTGGACCCAGAGCAGCTCGACAGCGTGCGATCCGGTGCCGACGTACACATGGTTCTTGGACGCGGACAGCTCACCGGGCGCCAGATCGGCGCGGTCCAGGACCGGCACGGCCTGGATCAGCTTGAGGCGTTCCCCGCGGAACAGCGTCCATGCCCCGGGGGCGGGGGTGCAGCCACGCACCACCCGGTCGACCCTCAGCGCCGGTGCGGACCACTGCACCTGGGCGTCCTCGACGGTGATCTTCGGTGCGAGAGTGACGCCGTCCACGGGCTGCGGCACGGCGTGCAGCGTGCCGTCCTCGATGCCGTCCATGGTCGCGGCGAGCAGCCCGGCACCGGCGAAGGCGAGCCGGGTCAGCAGATCACCGCTGGTGTCCGTGGGCCGCACCTCCTCGGTGAGGACGCCGTACACCGGGCCCGAGTCGAGCCCCTCCTCGATCAGGAAGGTCGAGGCGCCGGTGACCTCGTCGCCGGCCATCACCGCGTGCTGGACGGGGGCCGCGCCACGCCAGGCGGGCAGCAGCGAGAAGTGGAGGTTGACCCAGCCGCGGGCGGGTACGTCGAGGGCGATCTTGGGCAGCAGCGCCCCGTACGCGACGACCGGACAGCAGTCCGGGGCGATCTCCCGCAGCCGCGCGAGGAAGTCCTCGTCGCGCGGGCGGGCGGGCTTGAGCACCTCGATCCCGGCCTCCTCGGCGCGCTCGGCGACGGGGCTGGCGACCAAGCGGCGCCCCCGCCCCGAAGGTGCGTCGGGGCGGGTGACGACAGCGGCCACCTCGTGGCGGCCGGAGGCGATCAAGGCGTCCAAGGCGGGTACGGCAACCTCGGGGGTGCCTGCGAAGACGAGCTTCATCCGATGGCCTCTCAAGCTGGTACGGGAGTTGAGCAGCGCACCAGTCTGTGACTCCTCCGCCCCACGAACGGGGCGGCTTCTCACTTGGCTCACCAGAGCCTCGTGACGGCCGAGCCCTGACCGCTGCCCAGGGGCAGAGCCAGAGCGTACTACGCCGTGCGGGAACACCGCCCCGCCCGGGGCGTACGCACGGCCGTGCGCCCCGCGCTTCGGCGCATACGCCCCTGGAGCGTGACCACATGACCGGGTCACGCGTTGGTCAAGAGAGATTGACCGAAGCGGGCCGCCACCATGCGGCCCGGCCCCTTTCAACGCCGGTTCGAGAGGCTTCTTCATGGCCGACCACGCAACCCACGACGCCCAAGCGCGGGCCAGCCTGCATCTGTTGGTGCGGGACATCGAGCGGGTCCGGCGGCAGGTGGACGCACTGCGCACGCTCACGGCCCAACTGGGCAACGTCTACCGTCCGCGCCGCTCCGGCCCGTCCACGGGCTTCGTCGTCTACGGCAGGGCCCCGGCCCCCACCGTCAGACTCGCCCAGGAACTGCGCGACAGCGTCGAGACCCTGGTGACGGCGGCAGTGGACTTCGACCGCTCGCTGGGCTTCTCCTGGGATGCGGTGGGCTCCGCGCTCGGGGTCACCAAGCAGGCGGTCCACCGGCGCTACGGCGCCCGCCGGAACACCCCGCAGCCGGGAACCACCGAGGTGGCAGTCGAGACCGAAGTGCCACGTCCGCTGCCCGTGACGCCCGGGTCCGGCACGGCTCCGGTGCTGCCCGCCGTACCCGCCGCCCGCTCCATGCCCCCGCAACCGTCCGCGGACCGGCCGCCCCTGCGCGAGGAACTCCGCCCCGGCGTCTTCCCCGGCCCGCGCAACGGCTGACCGAGTCCCGCTCCGCCCCCCGTGTCGGACGCACGGCGGGGCCGTCGTATGTGCGCCGTCCGCCGGGCACCGGTGGGCGGCGGGCCGGGTCAGCCGATGTCCGGGGGATCGATCCTGATCCGGACCGGATCACCGCTGCCCCGGGCCGTCCGCGCGGCCTGCGCCGTCTTCAGCGCGGCGGCCAGCGCGGCGCCGCTGCCCGGCGGAACCCTGAGCAGCGCCCGCTCCCAGCTCTCCCCCAACGGCGCGTCCCACGGTCTTCTGGGCCTACCGGGTTCGGTACCCGGAACCGGGACCGGGCCGAGCACCTCCGCCTCCGGCGGCAGTTCGGCCGCGGCAAGGAACGCCGCAAGCGCCTCCGGCGGGCCGGTCACCGACGCCATCCGGGACACCGGCGGGAAACCCAGCTCGGCGCGTTCCGCCAGCTCGCGGCGGGCATGGCCGACCGGGTCCCAGCGCACCAGCGCCTGGACCGGCCGCAGGGTCGGTTCGGCGACGATCACCACCGTGCCGCCCTCCGGCTGGCCCTGTACCAGCGAGGCCGCGGCGGTCCAGCGGCGCAGCGCCTCCTCGCCGGCCCGCAGATCGGGGCGGCCGACCATCGCCCAGCCGTCCAGCAGCAGCGCGGCCGCATAACCTCCCTCGGCGACGGGTTCGGCGCCCGGGGTGCTCACGACCAGCGCGGGCGCGGCCGGCACGGAGTCCAGGATGTGGTCGCGGCCGGACGTCCGCACCGGCACGGCAGGGAAGGCCCGGCCGAGCTCCTCGGCCGTCCGGCGGGCGCCGATGATCCGGGCCCGCAGCCGCTGGGAGCCGCAGGCCGCGCAGTGCCAGGCGGCCTCGGCCCGCCCGCACCACGCGCAGTTGAGATCCCGCTGGTCCGGCGCCTCCAGCGGCCCGGCGCAGTGGCGGCACCGGGCAGGTTCACGGCAGCGCTCGCAGGCCAGCCGCGGCGCGTATCCGCGACGCGGCACCTGGACCAGGACCGGTCCGCGGCGCAGCCCGTCCCGTACGGTCTGCCAGGCGAGACTGGGCAGCCGCGCCGCCCTGGCCGCCCCGTCCCGGGCCAGCTCGCCGTCGCCGACGGTACGCACCAACGGCGCCGCGATCCGCAACTGCTCCCGGTCCGCGCGCAGCGGCAGCGCCCAGCCGGTCTCCACCAACTGGGCGGCCTCCACGGTGCAGCTCGTGCCGCCGAGCAGGAACGCGCACCGGCCGTGCACGGCCCGCAGCTCCAGGACCTCCCGGACATGCGGGAAGGGGGCGTTGTCGTCGCTGTGGCTCGAGTCCCCGTCGTCCCAGACGGCGACCAGGCCCAGGTCCGCGACTGGAGCGAACATCGCGGCCCGCGTCCCGACCACCGCACGCACCGATCCGCGCCGCACGGCAAGCCACTCCCGGTATCGCTTCTCGGGTCCGGAATCGGCGGTCAGCAGGGCGTGGCGGCCCGCCCCGAGCAGTTCGGTGAGCGCGGAGTCCACACGTCCCGCCGTACGCCCGTCCGGTACGACGACGAGCGCGCCTCGCCCCGAGGCGAGGGTGGCGGCCACGGTCCTGGCGATCTCCTGGGGCCAGTGCGGCCCGGGCAGCGCGGTCCATACCGCCCGGGGGGCACCGCCCTCGGCCAGTGACCGTAGGAACGCAGGCCCCTGCTCGTACCGCTCCCAGCTCCCGGGCGACGGCGCCGGGGGCGGTGGCAGCGGCTCCGGTGAGGGCCTGGACTCGGCCCTTCCGCTCCTGGGCGGCACGGCGAGCTGCAGCACATCGGCGAGGCTGCCGGCGTACCGGTCGGCCACCGCGCGCGACAGGGCGAGCAGTTCGGGTCCGAGCACCGGTTCAGGCGACACGACGTAGGCCAGCGCGGCGAGCGCCCCCGGGTAGTCCGACTCGGCACGGCGCTCGATGAGGAACCCGTCGATGAGGCCGCCGCCCTCACGGCGCCCAGCGCGGACATTGCGCCCCCCGGCCCCGAACCGCACCCGCACCCGCACCCCGGGCTGCGCCTCGGCGTCGAGCTCCTCCGGCACGGCGTAGTCGAAGTACTGGTCGAGGTGGAGCACGCCCTTGTTGACCAGCACCCGGGCGACGGGCAGCTCCTTCGCAAGCGCGGCGCCCCGCCAGGTCCGCGGTTTGGCCCGCGGCACCTTCGCCTGCCGCACGGTCTCCCGGATGAGCGCAAGCTGCTCCGGCGCCCCGCCGTCGGGCTCCGCGAACTGCTCGTTGTCCCTGCTCACAGCCAAATTCCTACCAGACGCCACTGACAGCGACCCCGGGCGTTCCGCCCGGGCCGCACGCGCCGGGGCCCGGACACCGCGTGCGGCGTCCGGGCCCCGGCGTACAGAGCGAGTGCGGCAGGCCTACAGCCCGGCCGCCGTGCGCAGTGCTTCCACGCGGTCCGTGCGCTCCCAGGTGAAGTCGGGAAGCTCACGGCCGAAGTGGCCGTACGCCGCGGTCTGGGCGTAGATCGGACGCAGCAGGTCGAGGTCGCGGATGATCGCGGCCGGGCGGAGGTCGAAGACCTCGCCGATGGCGTGCTCGATCTTCTCGGTCTCGACCGCGGCGGTGCCGAACGTCTCGACGAACAGGCCCACCGGCTCGGCCTTGCCGATCGCATACGCCACCTGCACCTCGCAACGGGCCGCGAGGCCCGCCGCGACGACGTTCTTGGCGACCCAGCGCATCGCGTACGCCGCCGAGCGGTCAACCTTCGACGGGTCCTTGCCCGAGAAGGCGCCGCCGCCGTGGCGGGCCATGCCGCCGTACGTGTCGATGATGATCTTGCGGCCGGTCAGACCGGCGTCGCCCATCGGGCCGCCGATCTCGAAGCGGCCGGTCGGGTTGACCAGCAGCCGGTAGCCGTCGGTGTCCAGCTTGATGCCGTCCTCGATCAGCTGCGCGAGGACGTGCTCGACGACGAACTCGCGAATGTCGGGAGCGAGCAGCGAGTCCAGGTCGATGTCACTGGCGTGCTGCGAGGAGACGACGACGGTGTCGAGGCGGACCGCCTTGTCGCCGTCGTACTCGATGGTGACCTGGGTCTTGCCGTCGGGGCGCAGGTACGGGATGGTCCCGTTCTTGCGGACCTCGGACAGCCGGCGGGAGAGCCGGTGCGCGATGTAGACCGGGAGCGGCATGAGCTCGGGCGTCTCGTCGCAGGCGTAGCCGAACATCAGGCCCTGGTCGCCCGCGCCCTGCCTGTCGAGCTCGTCCTCCTCGTCCCTCCGGGAGGCACCCTCGACCCGCTTCTCGTAGGCGGTGTCGACACCCTGAGCGATGTCGGCCGACTGCGCGCCGATGGACACCGAGACGCCGCAGGAGGCGCCGTCGAAGCCCTTCTTCGAGGAGTCGTAGCCGATCTCCAGGATCTTGTTGCGCACCAGAGTCGGGATGTCGGCGTAAGCCTTGGTCGTGACCTCACCCGCGACGTGCACCAGACCGGTGGTGATCAAGGTCTCGACGGCGACGCGCGAAGTCGGGTCCTCGCGCAGGAGGGCGTCGAGAATGGTGTCGCTGATCTGGTCAGCGATCTTGTCGGGGTGACCCTCGGTGACGGATTCCGAGGTGAAGAGACGGCGGGACACATTGCTCCCTGGGGTTGCAGCGGCTGCTGGCTGATCATTGGCGGACGGCCGGGAGCTGCGCCCGGCACGGTCCGGGACCAGTTTATCGGTCGCCGCCACCTGCCGGACCACGTATCTCGCCCTTTGGGAGTTCTGTGACCTGCGGCACTGATGTGCACGGTACGAGAATCACCCTCCGGAGAAGCCACTGACGCCCGGATATGGATGTTTTTTCACCAGTCTGAGACTTTAGTCACGCCTGGGACGAGAAGCGTGCCGACACGAGATCCCAGACCGTGTCGGCGAGCCCCTCCTTGGGACCGTACGGCACCGGGGTCTCGCCGCCGTCGGCCGCCAGGACCACCGCCTCGTTCTCCTCGGAGCCGAAGGTCTTGCGCTCCCCCACCTCATTGACGACGAGCAGGTCACAGCCCTTGCGCAGGAGCTTCTCGCGGCCGTTGGCGAGCACGTTGTCGGTCTCGGCGGCGAACCCGACGACGATCTGGCCCGGCGTTGCCCGCTCGGCGGAGACCTCGGCGAGGATGTCCGGATTACGGACGAGCACGATCGGCGCGGGCTCCTGGCCGTCCTTCTTCTTGATCTTCCCCTCGGCGTACTCGGCCGGGCGGAAATCGGCGACCGCGGCCGCCATCACCACGACATCGGCGTCGGACGCGGCCTTCAGCACCGCTTCTCGCAGCTGCACCGCGGTGCCGACCCGTACGACGTCGGCGCCCGACGGATCGGGGAGTCCGGTGTTGGCCTCGATGAGAGTGACCTTGGCCCCGCGGGCGACCGCGGTACGGGCCAGCGCGTACCCCTGCTTCCCGGAGGAGCGGTTGCCGAGGTAGCGGACCGGGTCGAGCGGCTCCCGCGTACCGCCCGCGCTGATCACCACATGGCGGCCCACCAGGTCCGGCGCCACGGGCCCGCGGGCCAGCACCCGGCGGCAGACCTCGAAGATCTCACCGGGATCGGGCAGCCGGCCCTTGCCGGTGTCGACGCCGGTGAGCCGGCCGACGGCGGGCTCGATGACGACGGCTCCACGCCGGCGCAGCGTGGCGACGTTCTCCTGGGTGGCGGGGTGCTCCCACATCTCGGTGTGCATGGCGGGCGCGAAGACCACCGGACAGCGAGCGGTGAGGAGCGTGTTGGTGAGCAGGTCGTCGGCGAGACCGTGGGCGGCCTTGGCGAGCATGTCGGCGGTGGCGGGGGCGACCACGACGAGGTCGGCACCCTGCCCGATGCGGACGTGCGGCACCTCGTGGACGTCGTTCCACACCTCGGTCGACACCGGGTGGCCGGAGAGCGCCGACCAGGTGGCGGCGCCCACGAACTGGAGCGCGGATCCGGTCGGGACGACCCGTACGTCATGACCGGACTCGGTCAGCCGTCGCAGCAGCTCGCACGCCTTGTAGGCGGCGATGCCCCCACTGACCCCCAGAACGACCTTCGGCTTCTCCACTGCGTCTCCCCGCACTCGGGTACGTATTCGGACACGTACAACCCCCATGCTGCCTCACGGCACCGCAGGCTCCGCCACGCCCCCGGACACACCACAGGCCCGGCGATGGTGGCCGCCGGGCCTGTGGTGAAGGTGCTTTGTTCCTGCTTACTGAGCGGGGCCCTCGATGGCCTCGGAGGTCAGCAGGCCCGCGTTGATCTCGCGGAGCGCGATCGAGAGCGGCTTCTCGTGCACGTGGGTGTCGACGAGCGGACCGACGTACTCGAGGAGGCCTTCGCCGAGCTGCGAGTAGTACGCGTTGATCTGACGCGCGCGCTTGGCGGCGTAGATCACAAGGCTGTACTTCGAGTCGGTGGCCTCAAGGAGCTCATCAATCGGCGGGTTGATGATGCCCTCGGGCGTGGTGATGGAAGAGGACACTCTCTGCCTTCCGAAGGGGGTAAAGATCAAAGAAATCTTTGATACTGCGGATTCCGCCGGGGTGGTGCTCCGGTTCGGCTGGTTCAGGCGCTGCTGTCACGGCGGGCGGAAGCCTGAAGCATCAAGGCTAGCAGCTCACGTGATACGTCCTCGACGGAGGTGTTGACCAGCGTCGTATCGAACTCCGATTCGGCGGCGAGCTCGACCTTGGCGGCGGCAAGCCGACGCTCGATCACCTCGGGCGCCTCGGTCCCGCGGCCGGTGAGCCGGCGCACCAGCTCGTCCCAGCTCGGCGGGGCGAGGAAGACCAGCTGCGCGTCGGACATCGACTGGCGGACCAGCCGGGCACCCTGGAGATCGATCTCCAGGAGAACCGGCTCGCCCGCGTCGAGGCGTTCGACCACAGCGCGGCGCGGTGTGCCGTACCGGTTACCGGCGAATTCGGCCCACTCCAGCAGTTCGCCGTTGGCGATCAGCTTGTCGAACTCGTCGTTGTCCACGAAGAAGTAGTGGACACCGTTGCGCTCCCCTGGGCGCGGCTTGCGGGTCGTCGCCGACACCGAGAGCCAGACATCGGGGTGCGCCTTGCGCATGTGAGCGACGACCGTGCTCTTGCCGACACCGGAGGGGCCGGAGAGCACGGTCAGCCGCGGACGTACGTCCGGGGGTACGGGGGACGTCCCCCGGGATGTTGCAGCCATGGAGCGATTATCCCCGTTCTCAGGGGTGCCTGAGAACGTCAGGCGGCGGAGCCGCCGAACTCTCGCTCCAAGGAAGCGATCTGGTTGGAGCCGAGACCCCGCACACGGCGGCTCTCGGAGATCCCGAGCCGCTCCATGATCTGCTTGGCGCGGACCTTGCCCACGCCGGGCAGGGACTCCAGAAGGGCGGAGACCTTCATCTTGCCGATGACGTCGTTCTCCTGGCCCTGCTTGATGACCTCGTGGAGCGACGCGCCGGAGTGCTTGAGTCGATTCTTGACCTCGGCCCGCTCCCGGCGAGCCGCGGCGGCCTTTTCGAGCGCGGCTGCGCGCTGTTCAGGGGTAAGGGGCGGAAGAGCCACGCCTACGTCACCTCGGATGTCGATCTGTCGGATACGGACCAGTGAGGAACCTAGTCGCCCCACACCTGGTGAGCAACGAACAACCTGTGCACGTTGGCTCTCGTCGGAGACTAGCGGCCAAGGCCGCCGGAGTCAGCGAGAACAGACGAAAAGTCCTGGTCAGCCTCAGCCGACCAGGACATTTCAGACATAACAACCGAGTTTTCGGGTCATGATTCCGTCAACACGCTGTTACATGGCATGGTCAGTTTTCCTGAACGGCTGCACGGACCTCGTCCGTGAGCCGTTCGGTGGCTTCGCGCAGCCCCGACGCGTCCGGTCCGTGGCGCAGCACGCCCCGGCTCACGCTCGGCAGTACGTTGCCCACCGCGGCACCGAAGACACCCGGCAGATCGGCGGGGGTGGCACCCTGGGCGCCGATCCCGGGGGCCAGCAGCGGTCCGTTGACCGCCAGGTCCACGCCCGCGTCGCCGAGTGTGGCGCCGATCACGACGCCGACCGAGCCGAGCGGCTCGGCGCCCTCGTTCTCGGCGGCCACGTGGTCGAGCATCACCTGGGCCAGCGACCGGCCGTCCGCGGTGGTGGCGCGCTGCACCTCGGCGCCCTCCGGGTTGGAGGTGAGTCCGAGGACGAAGACGCCCGCACCGGAGAGGACGGCCGCGTCGAGCGCCGGGCGCAGCGAGCCGAATCCGAGGTATGGCGAGACGGTGAGCGCGTCGGAGAACAGCGGCGAGTCCTTGTCCAGGTAGGTCGCCGCGTAGGCGCCCATGGTGGAGCCGATGTCGCCGCGCTTGGCGTCCATCAGGACGAGCGCGCCGGCCGCCCGCGCCTCCTCGACGCCCTTCTCCAGGACGGCGATGCCGCGCGAGCCGAACCGCTCGAAGAACGCGGACTGCGGCTTGAGGACGGCCACTCGGTCGGCCAGCGCCTCGACGACGGTGCGGGTGAAGCGCTCCAGGCCCGCGATGTCGTCGTTCAGACCCCAGGAGGCAAGCAGCGAGGCGTGCGGGTCGATGCCGACGCAGAGCGGCCCGCGGATGTCCATGGCGCGGCGCAGTCGTGCGCCGAAGGGTTCAAGAGTCACTTCGTGGCCTTCCGGGTCTCGGCGCCGACGGCCTCGGCGAGGGTGGCGTACGGGGAAGCGGCGAGGCGTGCGGCCAGGCCCTTGTGAATCGCGCGGGCGTAGAACGGGCCCTCGTAGATGAAGGCGCTGTAGCCCTGGACGAGGGTGGCGCCGGCGAGAATGCGCTGCCAGGCGTCCTCGGCGGTCTCGATGCCGCCGACGCCCACCAGGGTGATCTCGTCGCCGACCCGCGTGTAGAGGCGCCGCAGGACTTCCAGGGAGCGCGCCTTGAGGGGCGCGCCGGAGAGTCCGCCGGTCTCCTTGACGAGCGACGGTGAGGACTTCAGCCCGAGACCGTCGCGGGCGATGGTGGTGTTGGTGGCGATGATGCCGTCCAGGCCGAGCTCGACCGCGAGGTCGGCGACCGCGTCGACGTCCTCGTCGGCGAGGTCGGGGGCGATCTTGACGAGGAGCGGGACCCGGCGCTCGGTGACGGTCCGGTCGGCCGCCTCGCGCACGGCGGTGAGCAGCGGGCGCAGTGCCTCGGTGGCCTGGAGGTTGCGCAGACCGGGCGTGTTGGGCGAGGAGACGTTGACGACGAGGTAGTCGGCGTGGCGGGCGAGCCGCTCGGTGGACTTCACGTAGTCGCCGACGGCCTCGGCCTCCGGCACGACCTTGGTCTTGCCGATGTTGACGCCGACCGTCGTCCGGAAGACGGGGTTACGGGCGGCCAGGCGCTCGGCCACGGCCGCGGAGCCCTCGTTGTTGAACCCCATGCGGTTGATCAGCGCGCGGTCCGCCACGAGGCGGAAGAGGCGCTTCCTGGGGTTGCCGGGCTGTGGCTCGCCGGTGACCGTACCGATCTCGATGTGGTCGAAGCCGAGCATCGACATGCCGTCGATCGCGACGGCGTTCTTGTCGAAGCCCGCGGCGAGGCCGAACGGGCCGTGCATGCGCAGACCGAGGGCCTCGGTGCGCAGCTCCTTGTAGCGGGGAGCGAGCACCGCGGCGACGAAGGTGCGCAGGACGGGGATGCGGGCCGCGAGGCGGATCCACCGGAAGGCCAGGTAGTGGGCCTGCTCCGGGTCCATCCGCTTGAAGACCAGCCGGAAGAAGAACTTGTACATGGGAGTGTCCTCACAGAGAGGGGGACACCGTTTCCGGTGTCCCCCTGCTGGGCTGCCTAGTCGCGGGCCGCGGTCAGATGTTCCGCGTGTTCCTGGAGGGAACGTACGCCGACGTCTCCGTGGGTGAGCGCGTCGATGCCCTGGACCGCGGCGGCGAGCGCCTGGACCGTGGTCAGGCACGGCACCGCGCGGGCCACGGCCGCGGTACGGATCTCGTAGCCGTCGAGGCGGCCGCCCGTCCCGTACGGCGTGTTGACGATCAGGTCGACCTCGCCGTCGTGGATGAGCTGGACGATGGTCTTCTCGCCGTTCGGGCCCTCGCCCTCGGACTGCTTGCGCACGACGGTGGCGTTGATGCCGTTGCGCTTGAGGACCTCGGCGGTGCCGGAGGTGGCCATCAGCTCAAAGCCGTGGGCGACCAGCTCACGGGCCGGGAAGATCATCGAGCGCTTGTCACGGTTGGCGACGGAGATGAAGGCGCGGCCCTTGGTGGGCAGCGGGCCGTACGCGCCGGCCTGCGACTTGGCGTACGCCGTGCCGAAGACCGAGTCGATGCCCATGACCTCACCGGTGGAGCGCATCTCCGGGCCGAGGACCGTGTCGACGCCGCGGCCGTGGATGTCGCGGAACCGCGACCACGGCATGACGGCCTCCTTGACGGAGATCGGCGCGTCGAGCGGCAGGGTGCCGCCGTCGCCGTTCCTCGGCAGCAGGCCCTCCTCGCGGAGCTCGGCGACGGTCGCGCCCAGCGAGATGCGGGCGGCGGCCTTGGCGAGCGGCACCGCGGTCGCCTTCGACGTGAAGGGGACGGTACGGGAAGCGCGCGGGTTGGCCTCCAGGACGTACAGGATGTCGCCGGAGAGCGCGAACTGAATGTTGATCAGCCCACGCACGCCGACGCCCTTGGCGATGCCCTCGGTGGAGGCGCGCAGCCGCTTGATGTCGTAGCCGCCGAGGGTGATCGGGGGCAGCGCGCAGGCGGAGTCGCCGGAGTGGATGCCGGCCTCCTCGATGTGCTCCATGACGCCGCCGAGGTAGAGCTCGGTGCCGTCGTAGAGCGCGTCGACGTCGATCTCGATGGCGTCGTCGAGGAAGCGGTCGACCAGGACCGGCCGGGTGGGGCTGATCTCGGTG
Organism: Streptomyces sp. NPDC048411; assembly: GCF_040704695.1. Taxonomy (NCBI): domain Bacteria; kingdom Bacillati; phylum Actinomycetota; class Actinomycetes; order Kitasatosporales; family Streptomycetaceae; genus Streptomyces; species Streptomyces sp. NPDC048411. The sequence continues at coordinate 7,851 of NZ_JBEZKL010000135.1, read as the reverse complement.
GACTCGGCGATGTACGAGGAGAGCCGCGTCTCGTCGTACACAATCTCCATGCCACGGCCGCCGAGCACGTACGACGGGCGCACGAGGACGGGGTAACCGATCTCGTCGGCGATGGACTTGGCCTCGGCGAACGTGGTGGCGGTGCCGTGCTTCGGGGCCGGGAGTCCGGCCTCGGCCAGGACACGGCCGAACGCGCCGCGGTCCTCGGCTGCGTGGATCGCCTCCGGGGAGGTGCCGACGACCGGCACCCCGTTGTCCTTGAGCGCCTGCGACAGACCCAGCGGGGTCTGGCCGCCGAGCTGGACGATGACACCGGCGATGGGGCCCGCGAGGGATTCCGCGTGCACGATCTCCAGCACGTCCTCGAGCGTCAGCGGCTCGAAGTACAGGCGGTCGGAGGTGTCGTAGTCGGTGGAGACGGTCTCCGGGTTGCAGTTGACCATCACGGTCTCGTAGCCCGCGTCGCTCAGCGCGAAGGAGGCGTGGACGCAGGAGTAGTCGAACTCGATGCCCTGACCGATGCGGTTGGGGCCGGAGCCGAGGATGATCACCGCGGGCTTGGTGCGGGTCGCGACCTCGCTCTCCTCGTCGTACGAGGAGTAGAAGTACGGCGTGTTCGCGGCGAATTCGGCGGCGCAGGTGTCGACCGTCTTGTACACCGGGCGGATGCCGAGGGCGTGCCGGACCTCACGGACGACGTCCTCACGCAGACCGCGGATCTCGGCGATCTGGACATCGGAGAATCCGTGCCGCTTGGCCTCGGCGAGCAGCTCGGGACCGAGCTTGTCGGCGGCGGCCAGCTCGTCGGCGATCTCCTTGATCAGGAAGAGCTGGTCGACGAACCAGGGGTCGATCTTCGTGGCGTCGAAGACTTCTTCCTGGGTGGCGCCGGCCCGGATCGCCTGCATGACCGCGTTGATCCGGCCGTCGGTCGGACGGACCGCCTCGGCCAGCAGCTCGGCCTTGTCGCCGGGCTCACCCGTGAAGGCGAACTGCGAGCCCTTCTTCTCCAGGGAGCGCAGCGCCTTCTGGAGCGCCTCGGTGAAGTTGCGGCCGATCGCCATGGCCTCGCCCACCGACTTCATGGTGGTGGTGAGGGTCGAGTCGGCGGACGGGAACTTCTCGAAGGCGAACCGCGGGGCCTTGACGACGACGTAGTCGAGCGTCGGCTCGAAGGAGGCCGGGGTCTTCTCGGTGATGTCGTTGGGGATCTCGTCGAGCGTGTAGCCGACGGCCAGCTTGGCGGCGATCTTGGCGATCGGGAAGCCGGTGGCCTTCGACGCCAGCGCCGAGGAGCGGGAGACGCGCGGGTTCATCTCGATCACGATGACCCGGCCGTCGACCGGGTCGATGGCGAACTGGATGTTGCAGCCGCCGGTGTCGACACCGACCTCGCGGATGATCGCGATGCCGATGTCACGCAGCCGCTGGTACTCGCGGTCGGTGAGCGTCATCGCCGGGGCGACGGTGATCGAGTCACCCGTGTGGACGCCCATCGGGTCGAAGTTCTCGATGGAGCAGACGACCACGACGTTGTCGTGCTTGTCGCGCATCAGCTCCAGCTCGTACTCCTTCCAGCCGAGGATGGACTCCTCCAGGAGCACCTCGGTGGTCGGGGAGAGCGTGAGGCCCTGACCGGCGATCCGGCGCAGCTCCTCCTCGTCGTGCGCGAAGCCGGAGCCGGCGCCGCCCATCGTGAAGGAGGGGCGGACGACGACGGGGTAGCCGCCGAGCGTGTCCACGCCCTGGAGCACGTCGTCCATCGTGTGGCAGATGACCGAGCGGGCGGACTCGCCGTGGCCGATCTTCGCGTTGACGGCCTCGACGACGCCCTTGAAGAGGTCGCGGTCCTCGCCCTTGTTGATGGCTTCGACATTGGCGCCGATGAGCTCGACACCGTACTTCTCCAGAACACCGTTCTCGTGCATGGAAATCGCGGTGTTGAGCGCGGTCTGGCCGCCCAGCGTCGGGAGCAGCGCGTCGGGGCGCTCCTTGGCGATGATCTTCTCGACGAACTCGGGGGTGATCGGCTCGACGTACGTGGCGTCGGCGATCTCCGGGTCGGTCATGATCGTCGCCGGGTTGGAGTTCACCAGGATGACGCGCAGGCCCTCGGCCTTGAGGACGCGGCAGGCCTGGGTGCCGGAGTAGTCGAACTCGGCGGCCTGACCGATGACGATCGGGCCGGAGCCGATGACCAGGACGGACTGGATATCGGAGCGCTTAGGCACGCTGGCCCTCCATCAGGGATACGAAGCGGTCGAAGAGGTACGCGGCGTCGTGCGGGCCCGCGGCTGCTTCGGGGTGGTACTGGACGCTGAAGGCAGGCTGGTCGAGGAGTTGCAGCCCCTCGACGACCTGGTCGTTCAGACAGACGTGGGAGACCTCGGCCCGGCCGAACTTCGTGTCCGACACCTTGTCCAGCGGGGCGTCGACGGCGAAGCCGTGGTTGTGCGCGGTGACCTCGACCTTGCCGGTCGTGCGGTCCTGCACCGGCTGGTTGATGCCGCGGTGGCCGTACTTGAGCTTGTACGTGCCGAAGCCGAGCGCGCGGCCCAGGATCTGGTTGCCGAAGCAGATACCGAAGAGCGGCGTCTTCCGCTCCAGGACGCCCTGCATGACCGAGACCGGGTGGTCGGCGGTGGCCGGGTCGCCGGGGCCGTTGGAGAAGAAGACTCCGTCGGGCTGGACCGCGTAGACCTCGTCGAGGGTGGCGGTGGCGGGCAGGACGTGCACCTCGATGCCGCGCTCGGCCATCCGGTGCGGGGTCATGCCCTTGATGCCGAGGTCGATCGCGGCGACGGTGAACTTCTTGGTGCCGATCGCGGGGACGACGTACCTCTCCTTGGTCGCGACCTCGGCGGAGAGGTCGGCGCCCACCATCTCGGGGGCTTCCAGCACCCGGGCCAGCAGCGTGGCCTCGTCAGCGACCGCGTCGCCGGAGAAGATGCCGACGCGCATGGCGCCGCGCTCGCGCAGGTGGCGGGTGAGGGCGCGGGTGTCGATGCCGCTGATGCCGACGACGCCCTGGCGCTCCAGCTCCTCGTCGAGCGAACGCTGCGAGCGCCAGTTGGACGGCACCCGTGCGGGGTCGCGCACCACGTAGCCGGAGACCCAGATCTGCTGGGACTCGGGGTCCTCGTCGTTCACCCCGGTGTTGCCGACGTGCGGGGCGGTCATCACGACGACCTGGCGGTGGTACGAGGGGTCGGTCAGGGTCTCCTGGTAGCCGGTCATGCCGGTGGAGAACACCGCCTCGCCGAAGGTCTCCCCCACGGCCCCGTAGGCGCGGCCGCGGAAGGCGCGGCCGTCCTCCAGGACGAGTACAGCGGGAGCTTTGGCGGCTCCCCGGGTGGAGATGGTCATCGTGCGGTGCCTTCCGTAGTGCTGGTGAGGTGGTGAATGGCGTCGACCCAGGCCGGGTGTTCGGCCGAGTGGTCGGAGCGGAAGCCGGAGTCGATCAGCTTGTCGCCGAGCGCCCAGGTGATGATCAGCAGGCCGCCCTCGGGGAGGACCTTGCCCGCGATGCCCTTGTCGAGCCGGGCGTCACGCAGCTGCGCGGCCGGGACGAAGAAGTCGGCTGCTCCGGGGCGTACGACGTCGAGTCCCTGCTCGGTCAGCGTGAGCTCCACGCGGCTGCGGGTACCGAGGCCGTGGGCGACGATCCGGTCGAGCCACTGCCCGGCGGTCGTCGAGGCGTGGTAGCGGCCTGTCATCGTCAGCAGCGGCTCGCCGTCGGCGTACCCCTCCGGCGTGGCGGGCAGCTCCGGCAGATCGGACTGCAGGCTCCCCCGCCACTTCCACCCCTGGCGCATCAGCCAGTAGATGAAGGCGATGAAGACGATCAGTCCGATCACCCAGCTGATGCGGGCGGGCCAATCGGTCACGTCCGCCGACTTCTGCTCGGCGGCCAGCTGGTACAGGGGGGTCAGTGATGTCACGCGAGCTTCCCGTCGACGACCGTGGCACGGCCCCGCAGGAAGGTATGGGTGACGCGACCCGGCAGCTCGCGCCCCTCGTACGGGGTGTTGCGGCTGCGGGAGGCGAAGCCCGCGGGGTCCACGACTCCACGGTATGCCGGATCGACCAGCGTGAGGTTGGCAGGCTCACCGGCCGAGACGGGGCGGCCGTGTCCGTCGAGCCGGCCGATGGCGGCCGGGCGGAACGACATCCGGTCGGCGACGCCCGCCCAGTCGAGGAGCCCTGTCTCGACCATGGTCTGCTGGACGACGGAGAGCGCGGTCTCCAGACCCACCATGCCCATGGCGGCCGCGGCCCACTCGCAGTCCTTGTCCTCGTGCGGGTGCGGGGCATGGTCGGTGGCGACGCAGTCGATCGTGCCGTCGGCGAGTGCCTCGCGCAGGGCCAGCACGTCGGCCTCGGTGCGCAGCGGGGGGTTCACCTTGTAGACCGGGTTGTACGACCGTACGAGCTCGTCGGTGAGGAGCAGGTGGTGCGGGGTGACCTCGGCGGTCACGTTCCACCCCTTGGACTTGGCCCAGCGGACGATCTCCACCGAGCCGGCGGTCGACAGGTGGCAGATGTGCACCCGGGAGCCGACGTGGGCGGCGAGGAGAACATCGCGGGCGATGATCGACTCCTCGGCGACGGCCGGCCATCCGCCGAGACCGAGCTCGGCCGAGACGATGCCCTCGTTCATCTGGGCGCCCTCGGTCAGGCGGGGCTCCTGGGCGTGCTGGGCGACGACACCGTCGAACGCCTTCACGTACTCCAGCGCGCGCCGCATGATCACCGCGTCGTCGACACACTTGCCGTCGTCGGAGAAGACTCTCACTCCAGCGGCCGAATCGTGCATGGCGCCGAGCTCAGCGAGCTGCTTGCCCTCCAGCCCGACGGTGACGGCGCCGATCGGCTGCACGTCGCAGTACCCGGACTCCTTGCCGAGCCGCCAGACCTGCTCGACGACACCGGCGGTGTCGGCGACCGGGAAGGTGTTGGCCATGGCGTGCACAGCGGTGAAGCCACCGACCGCCGCCGCCTTGGTGCCGGTGAGAACGGTCTCGGAGTCCTCGCGCCCGGGCTCACGCAGATGGGTGTGCAGGTCGACCAGACCGGGCAGCAGAATCTGCCCCTCGGCTTCGACGACGGTCGCGTCGCCGGCGTCGATACCGGCACCATTCCAGTCGATTTCGCCCTGCCGGGCGGTGGCGGCAATGGTCTCGCCGTCGATCAGGACGTCCTGGGGCTCGCCGCCGAGGACCTTCGCGCCGCGGATAAGGATCTTGCTCATGATTACTTGTTCTCCTCGGAATCAGCGGGGCGCGCAGCGTTTCGATCAAGGGTGGCGGCGGGCTCGGACCCACCCAGCAGCAGATAGAGCACCGCCATCCGGATGGAGACACCGTTGGCGACCTGCTCGACGGCCGTGCAGCGGTCGGAGTCGGCGACCTCGGCGGTGATCTCCATGCCGCGGACCATCGGGCCGGGGTGCATGACGATGGCGTGCTCCGGCATCTTCGCCATGCGCTCGCCGTCCAGGCCGTAGCGGCGGGAGTACTCGCGCTCGGTCGGGAAGTACGCGGCGTTCATCCGTTCACGCTGCACACGCAGCATCATCACCGCGTCGGACTTCGGCAGCACTTCGTCGAGGCTGTAGCTGACCTCGCAGGGCCACTGCTCCACACCCACCGGCACGAGGGTCGGCGGGGCCACCAGGGTGACATGGGCGCCGAGCGTGTGCAGCAGGTGGACATTGGAGCGGGCGACCCTGCTGTGCAGGACGTCGCCGACGATGGTGATCCGCCGTCCGTCCAGGTCCCGGCCCAGGCCGGTGTCGGCGCCCACCAGCCGGCGACGCATGGTGAACGCGTCGAGCAACGCCTGGGTGGGGTGCTCATGGGTGCCGTCACCGGCGTTGACGACGGCGCCGTCGATCCAGCCGGACGTCGCGAGGCGGTACGGGGCGCCGGAGGCACCGTGCCGGATGACGACGGCGTCGGCGCCCATCGCCTCCAGGGTCAGCGCGGTGTCCTTGAGCGACTCGCCCTTGGAGACCGACGAGCCCTTCGCGGAGAAGTTGATGACATCGGCGGAGAGGCGCTTGGCAGCGGCCTCGAAGGAGATGCGGGTGCGCGTCGAGTCCTCGAAGAAGAGGTTGACGACGGTACGGCCGCGCAGGGTCGGGAGTTTCTTGATCGGCCGGTCCGCTACCCGGGCCATCTCCTCGGCGGTGTCGAGGATCAGGACGGCGTCGTCGCGGGTGAGGTCGGCGGCCGAGATGAGGTGACGCTTCATCTGGGTGTTCTCCTGGAGAGTTCAGGCATGCGGGCGTGCAGAAGCCGTCGTACGACCGGTGCGTCGTACGGACGTGTGCAGCTACTGCTCGCCTGCCGGGGCGGTCTGCTGGACGCCGAGCAGTACGGCGTCACGGCCGTCCTCCTCGGCGAGCTGGACCTTGACCGTCTCCCGCAGCGACGTGGGGAGGTTCTTGCCGACGTAGTCGGCACGGATCGGGAGCTCGCGGTGGCCGCGATCGACGAGGACCGCAAGTTGCACCGCGCGGGGCCGGCCGATGTCGCCGAGCGCGTCGAGCGCGGCGCGGATCGTGCGGCCGGAGAAGAGAACATCGTCCACCAGGACGACCAGACAGCCCTCGATGCCCTCACCGGGGATCTCGGTACGGGCCAGGGCGCGCGCCGGGCGCAGCCGCAGGTCGTCGCGGTACATGGTGATGTCGAGGGAGCCGACCGGCATCTTCCGGCCGGTGATCTCCTGGAGCTTGTCGGCGAGCCGACGGGCGAGAAAAACGCCTCGCGTCGGGATGCCGAGCAGGACCACGTCGTCGGCGCCCTTGGCGCGTTCGACGATTTCATGGGCGATACGGGTCAGTACTCGGGCGACGTCGGGGGCCTCCAGAACGGGGCGTGCCGCATTGCCGGTGGCTTCGTGCTGTGCGTCCATAAGAAACGGACCTCCTTCTCCGCCTCACTGGACGGACCTTAAAGGACGTCGAAATTGCGTCATCAACGTTACCAGGGCTTGAACTCGACCCTGGTCGCACCCCCGGGAGGTGCCGGTCCGGACCATTCGGCTTGACGCATCCAAGTAACGCTGCGTAACCTCACAGTGAGTTACCAGACTTCGTCCGGGGAGCCTTATGTCCAGCGAATACGCAAAACAGCTCGGGGCCAAGCTCCGTGCCATCCGCACCCAGCAGGGCCTCTCCCTCCATGGCGTGGAGGAGAAGTCTCAGGGCCGCTGGAAGGCCGTCGTGGTCGGCTCGTACGAGCGCGGCGACCGCGCCGTGACCGTGCAGCGCCTCGCCGAACTCGCGGACTTCTACGGGGTCCCGGTGCAGGAGCTTCTGCCCGGTACGACGCCGGGCGGGGCCGCAGAGCCGCCGCCGAAGCTTGTCCTGGACCTGGAGCGCCTCGCCCACGTCCCGCCGGAGAAGGCCGGACCGCTGCAGCGCTACGCCGCGACGATCCAGAGCCAGCGCGGTGACTACAACGGCAAGGTGCTCTCGATCCGCCAGGACGACCTGCGCACGCTGGCGGTGATCTACGACCAGTCGCCGTCCGTGCTCACGGAACAGCTGATCAGCTGGGGCGTGCTGGACGCGGACGCGCGTCGCGCGGTTGCCCACGAGGAAGGCTGACGTCCGGGGCTGAAGCCCCGGCCAGCAGAAACGTACCGCCGGGTTGCCGGGTGCCTTTTTCGGGCCCGGCGACCCGGCGTTTTTTCTGCCCCGGTCCGGGGCAGGGCGCCCGCCCGGGTGCGCCCGGGTCCGGGGTGCGGGGTCGCCCTGGCGGGCGGTGCGGTTCTCGTCCCCGGGTCCGGGGTGACCGGTTCCGTCCTCAATCGCCGGACGGGCTGGATTTTCGGTGCCGT
>NZ_JBEZKL010000134.1:0-19761 GCF_040704695.1 Streptomyces sp. NPDC048411 | reverse complement strand
ACCCGTTTGACCGGGTGCACCGCCCCTTCCTGTTCTTCCCGCGCCCGGAGAAGGTCAGCTGAACGCCGTCACCGCCGAAAGCGTCTCCGTCGCGCTGCTCCTCGCGCTGCCGGCGTTCGCCGTCGTACGCCCGGCAGGGCTGCCCGAGGCGACCGTTGCTGTACCCGCGGCCCTGCTGGGCGTCGTCATCGGCGCAGTGCCGTTCGCCGACGCCCGGGCTCGGACCGGCGGCCTGCGGGTTGGATTTTCCCGGGCGACTTCTTGGACGTTCACCGCCGGGCCGTGCGGTGGCCTTTCTGCAGCCACCTGCCTTCAATAGCTTCCCCGCTGTACGACCGGACTCGGGAGGCTCAACTTGAACACGGACATTTCACGGCGTCGGCTCTTCGCACTGGGTGGCGGCGCGCTCGGCGTCGCGACGGCCGGTTCGCTGCTGCCGCCGTCGCTGCAGGCCGCGATGGCCGCACAGCCTTCGCCTGCGGCGGGGTCCGGCGGCGGGCTCGGGGACATCAGGCACGTGGTGATCCTGATGCAGGAGAATCGTTCCTTCGATCACTACTTCGGGGCCCTGCGCGGCGTACGCGGCTTCGGCGACCGCAATGCGATCGAGTTGCCCTCCGGGAAGCCTGTCTTCGAGCAGCCGGGCGCGGCAGGCACCTCCGTGCTGCCCTTCCCGGTCCGGGACGCCGCAGCGACGCAGAAGAAGGACCTCCAGTACATCGGCGCCCTCGACCACTCCTGGAGCGGCGGCGGCAAGGCATGGGCCGGCGGCTGGATGAATGGCTGGGTGACCGCGAAGACGGCCGCCACCATGGCGTACTACGACCGCCGCGACATCCCGCTGCACTACGAACTGGCCGACACCTTCACCGTCTGCGACGCCTACCACTCGTCCATCCACACCTCCACCAGCCCCAACCGCAACCATCTGTGGAGCGGGAAGACGGGCTTCGAGGCGAACGGCAAGCGGGCGGTCGGCAACGACGCGTACAACGAGGGCACCCATCGGGGGTACGACTGGTCCACGTACGCGGAACGGCTGGAGGAGGCCGGGCACAGCTGGAAGACGTACACCGAGTGGGAGAACTTCACCGACAACCAGATCGAGTTCTTCGCCACCTTCAAGGCGGTCGCTCGCAAGGCGCTGGCGAAGACCGGTGGTCACACCTACATGGAGTCCTTCTACGCGGTCGTCCGCGACACGGACGACGCGGTCGAGCGGGCCAGGCTGCTGGGTCTGCTGGAGGACGGTGTCGCCACCCTGACGGACACGGAACGCAGCCTGTTCGAGCGGGCGCTGCGCCGGGTCGAGACCGGCACGCTGGCCGACGCGTTCGCCGCGGACGTGGCGGCGGGCACGCTGCCCGAGGTCTCCTACCTGGTGCCGTCGGCGGTCGACTCGGAGCACCCGAGCGTCTCCTCCCCGATCCACAGCGCGACGATCGTCTACAAGGTCCTGGACGCGTTGGGCAAGCACCCCGATGTGTGGCGGCACACCGCCGTCATCATCAACTACGACGAGAACGACGGTTTCTTCGACCACGTCCCGCCGCCCGTGGCACCGCCCGAGGTGACCGAGGAACAGTGGGATTCCAAGCCCACCGGCCTCGGCGTACGGGTGCCGCTGCTTGTCGTGTCGCCGTGGACCGTGGGCGGCTATGTCTGCTCCGAGGTCTTCGACCACACCTCGGTGATCCGCTTCCTGGAGCGGTGGACGGGCGTGAAGGAGCCGAACATCAGTGAGTGGCGGCGCACCGTCACCGGCGATCTGACCTCTGCGTTCGACTTCACGCGCGGGCGCCGCAGGCCCGAGATCGAGCAGCCTGGCGCCATTCCGCCGTTCAGTGGACGTTGGCAGCCGAAGCCGCCGGCCGTCCAGCAGATGCCCGTACAGGAGCCCGGTGTCCGGCCCGCCCGTCCGCTGCCGTACCAGCCGGACGCCCAGTCGACCGTGTCGAACGGGGCAGTGCGGGTGGCCCTCAGTAACACGGGCCGTTCGTCGGCGCACTTCGCGCTGTACCCGTACGCGGGCGAGTTTCCTGTACCGCAGCACCGGGACGTACGGGGCACGGCGCAATGGACGGTCCCCGTCACCGGTGACGCGTACCGGTTCACGGTGACCGGGCCGAACGGCTTCCGGCGCGAGTTCGCAGGACCTGCCGCCGGCGGACCCGAGGTCGCCACCTGGATCGATGCCCACGAGCGCGATCTGCACGTCACCCTGCGCAACACGGGGCAGCGGACGCTCACCTTCACCGTCCGGCCGCTGGGGTACGTCGACGAGGCGGACCTGCGCGACTGGACCCGGACCATCAAGGTCAAGCCCGGCCGGAGCCGTACGGTCGTCCACTCGGCCGCCGACGCGCACGGCTGGTACGACCTGTCCGTCACCGTCGACGGGGACGACGTGTTCCGCCGCCGCCTGATGGGGCACATCGAGAACGGCCGGGCGAGCGTCTCCGGCTGACCGCCGGGCACCGCCGCGGACACGCGGAACCGTGCCCCGTGCGACGGACGTATTCGCGATCACGACTGAACCGATCGCGAACTGGTCCGGCGTCACGACGGGGTCCGCCCCGGACGAGGCGGACCCCACCTCTACGCCCCCGGCAGCTGCCCCGCACCCGGGACCGACGGCGGCTTCGGCAGCGAGCCGCGCATCTGTCCCGTCCATCGTGCGGAGGCGTGGCGAAGGGCATCGCCGAGATCGAGGAGCAGTACGAGGACGAGCTGGAGGCGGAGAAGGAGCCGCAGCAGGAATCAATGGAGGCGGCGACGAGGGGTCGGAGGGCGACGCGCGGTGAGTAACCGGCGGTGCGTGTAGGGGAAATATCAGTCCTTGTGAGCATCGCCACGAAGCAGGCAAAGGATCACTGAGGGCTGCAAGAGTGGCGATTCTCAGGTCATGTGTTCTTTGCGGGCCGTTCATCAGATCTCCCGAAAAAGATCCACGAACCACCAGGGAGCACGTCCGTTGGCTGCCATCGCCCGCTGGTGCATCAGGCACCGTCTCCTCGCCGTCCTCATCTGGCTGCTCGCCCTCGGCGGCGCGGCCACCGCGGCGGGGTTCGCGGGGTCCGCCTACTCCAACAACTACGACGTGCCCGGCACCGAGTCCGGGCGGGCGACCGACCTGCTCAAGAGCGGATTCACGGACCTCGGCGGCGACACCGACACCGTCGTCTGGCACACCACCGACTCCACCGTCCGGGCCGCCGACGTCCGGCAGACGATGACCCGGACCCTTCACACGATCGAGCAACTGCCCGGCGTCGGCGGCGTCACCGGGCCCTACGGAGCCTCCGGCGCGGGGCAGATCAGCGCGGACGGACACACCGCCTACGCCACGATCACCTTCGACCATCAGGCCGACGACATCCCGGTGCAGCAGGCCCGGTCCGTCGTCGACACCGCGAAGGCGGCCGCCGGCGACGGACTCCAGGTGGAGCTGGGCGGCTCCGCCGTCGCCCTCACCGAGGCACCGTCCGCCCATCTCAGCGAGGCCATCGGAGTGGTCGTCGCCGGGGTCGTCCTGTTCCTCGCCTTCGGCTCGCTCGCCGCCAGCCTGCTGCCCATCGCCACCGCCCTCGTCTCGGTCGGAACGGCGTACGCGGGCATCGTGCTGCTCGGGCACCTGATGACCGTCGCCGACTTCGCCCCCATGCTCGGCATGCTGATAGGGCTCGGCGTCGGCATCGACTACGCGCTGTTCATCGTCACCCGGCACCGCACAGGACTGCGGCGCGGCATGACGGTCGCCGAGGCGGCGCAGAACGCCGTTGCGACGACCGGGCGCGCCGTCGTCTTCGCCGGGGCCACCGTCTGCATCGCCCTGCTCGGCATGCTCATCCTGCGGCTCGGTTTCCTCAACGGCGTCGCGATCGCCGCTTCGCTCACTGTGGTGCTGACCGTGGCCGCCTCGGTGACCCTGCTGCCCGCGCTGCTCTCCCTCATCGGGATGCGGGCGCTGAACCGGCGCGAGCGCAAGCAGCTCGCCGAGCACGGACCGCAGCCCGCGCTGCCCACCGGTTTCGCCGCGCGCTGGTCGGCGTTTGTCGAACGCCACCCCAAACTGCTCGGAGCGGTCGCCGCCGTGGTGATGCTCGTCCTCGCACTGCCCACGTTCGCGCTCCATCTCGGCAGCTCCGACCAGGGCAACAACGCTGCGTCGTCCACCACCCGGCAGGCGTACGACCTGCTGGCCGATGGATTCGGGCCCGGCGTCAACGGCCCGCTGACCATCGCCGCGCAGCTCGACGGGGCCGACGACCGGCTCGCGATGGACGGTCTGCCCGCCACGCTCCGGGCCACCGACGGTGTCGCCTCGGTCAGCCCCGTCACGTACAACAGCAGCGGCGACGCGGCCTTCGTCATCGTCGTCCCGGCCTCGTCGCCGCAGTCGCGGGAGACCAGCGCACTTGTCGACCGGCTGCGCACGGACGTCCTGCCGCACGCCGAGCAGAACACCTCACTGCACGCGTACGTGGGCGGTGTGACGGCCGGCTACGACGACTTCGCCCAGGTCATCATCGGCAGACTCCCGCTCTTCGTCGGCGCGGTCATCGGGCTCGGCTGCCTGCTCCTGCTGCTGGCGTTCCGGTCGATCGCAATCCCGCTGAAGGCGGCCGTGATGAACGTGGCCGCCGTGGCCTCCTCCTTCGGCGTCGTCGTCGCGATCTTCCAGTGGGGATGGGGGAGCGAACTGCTGGGGCTGGGCAGCGCCGGGCCCATCGAACCCTTCCTCCCGGTCATCATGGTCTCCGTGCTCTTCGGCCTCTCCATGGACTACCAGGTGTTCCTCGTCGGCCGGATGTACGAGGAGTGGCTGGAGACCGGCGACAACCGGCGGGCGGTCCGGGTCGGCCTTGCCGAGACCAGCCGGGTGATCAACTCCGCCGCGGTGATCATGATCTCCGTCTTCCTCGCCTTCGTCCTCAGCGGAGACCGGGTCATCGCGATGTTCGGCATCGCACTCGCCGCCGCGGTCGCCCTGGACGCCTTCGTCCTGCGCACCCTGCTGGTTCCGGCCCTGATGCACATGCTGGGCGGCGCCAACTGGTGGCTGCCGCGCCGACTGGACCGATGGCTGCCGCGCATCAGCATCGAGCCGCCCGACCGCCGGGCCCCGCATGCGAAAATTCTTTCGGCGCGCAGCAGCGAGGACGACGAACCGGCCGCGCAGCGCGTCCACTGAGACGACAGTTGGAGGAGCACGATGTTCGCGGTATCCCTGGGTGACGACGGTGCGGAACTGCGCCCGCTGGAAGTCTGGCGGGCGGAGGAGTTCCTCGCGCACATCGACCGGGCCCGTGAGCTCGTCGACCCGTGGATCCCGTTCGCGACCTTCGCCACCGATCTCGAGTCGGCGCGCGCCCTGCTGCAGCGGTACGCCGACAAGCAGGCGGCCGACACGGGCCGGCTGTACGGCATCTGGCTGGACGGCACGCTTGTCGGCGGCGTCCTCTTCCGGATCTTCGACACCGAGTCCGGGAACTGTGAGGTCGGCTGCTGGCTGGAGTCCGCGGGAGAGGGGCGCGGTCTGGTGACCCGGGCGGTGTGCAAGCTGATCGACTGGGCGGTCGAGGAGCGCGGGATGCACCGCGTGGAGTGGGTGGCGTCCTCCGCCAACACCCGCAGTGTCGCGGTCGCGAAGCGGCTCGGCATGACGCGCGACGGTGTGCTCCGCGAGAGCTACCCGTACCGGGGGACACGGCACGACTCGGAGATCTGGTCCGTGCTGGCACCCGAGTGGCGCGCTCAGCGGGGCTGAGACGGTACCGCCCGGCCCCGGTGCGGGTCTGCTCCGGGCCGGGCGGTACCGGACCGGCCGCGGACGTTAAGAGGGTTCTCATCCAGGCCGCCTAGCGTGCGGCGCATGAACCCCACAACGTCCAAGACCACCGAAGCCCCTGCCACCGAGGCGCCCGAAGCCACGGACGCGACATCCACGACGCTTGTGAAGGGCGCGTCGGACGCTTCCGATGCGTCCGACGAGGCGGAGGGTGAAGCCGAGGGCGGGCGGGCGCCGGGCGACGGCGACGGTCCCGGGCACGGCAGCAGTGCCGATTCGGACTCCGATTCGGACCTCGACTTCGATCCGAAGGACGACGACTTCCACCGGGCGCCGTCCGGGCTCGGCGCGGCCGCCGCGGCCGTCGTCGCCGTTGGCCTCGGAGTCGTCGGCCTCACCGGGGCATGGCCGGGCCGGGTCGCTGCCGAGCGGGAGACCCTGCTGGGCCAGATAAAGACCGCCTCCGGTGGCTCCGTGGCCCAGCAGATCTCCGAGATCTACGGCGACGCCTGGCACTCCACCGCCCTCGTCAACGGCCTCTTCGCGCTCCTCGCCCTGCTGGTCGGCGTCTTCGCCCTGGTCCGCCCGGCCTTCGGCGCACCCGCCAGGGACGCGCAGCCCGGCTGGGTCCGCGCCGTGGCGACCGCCGGAATCGCACTCGGCGTCCTCGGCGTCCTGATCTCCGTCGGCATGTACTTCGACCTCATCGTCCCCCTGCCGACCGCGAGCGCCGCAGGCTGAGACAGGCGATCGGGCCGCAGCTGGGGCGGGTGATCGGGGCGTTGCCAGGGATGGCCGATCGGGCAGTACGCACCAACCGGCGGTGCCCTGAGCTCCTCTAAGGCATCCGCCCGGGGGGCCTTGGTCCGGATGCGGCACCTGTCGCCTGCGCCTAAGGCCCCCGCCCCGCAGAGATGCGGAAGTCGCCCGATGCGGCGACACCCCCTGGAAGACGAAAGTGGAGGCACGGCAGAGAACGAGCCCGGCAGAACCGGGACCGTCGCACCAACTGCCCCTCCACCAGGCCTCACCGGGCCGTCGACATCCAGGAGAACCACATGTACGCGTACAACCTCCACAAGATCAGGGAAGCCGAACTCCTGGAACGGGCCGAGCACGAGCGCATCCTCCGGCAGGTCCGCCGGGACCGCCGCGCCGCTCGCCGGTCCGGACACAAGGAGGACGAGGGGGCGGTGAGTTCGCTACGCAGCAGGTTCGTCCACGCCGCGTAACGGGCGTGAGATGAGCACCGAATTCCCTCCCGCCGTCACGGTGTCGCACCCATGTGCGATGCTCGGCGACGTGGAGACCAGGTCTGTCAGTCCCGTGTTCGTCGGCCGCGCAGGCGAACTCACCTCGCTCACCGATGCGCTCGCCCGCGCCACCGGCGGACACCCCGACAGCGCCGGGGAGCCGCAGGCGCTGCTCATCGGTGGCGAGGCCGGCGTCGGCAAGACGCGGCTGGTCGAGGAATTCCTGATCGCGGCCGGCCGCCGCGAGGCAGTCGTCGCCGTCGGCGGCTGCGTGGAGATCGGGGCCGACGGGCTGCCGTACGCCCCGTTCTCCACGGCCCTGCGCGCCCTGCGCCGCACCCTGCCCGACGAGATGGCCGCAGCCTGCGCCGGGCAGGAAGGCGAACTGGCCCGGCTCCTCCCCGAACTCGGCGAGGCCGACCGGGACGCCACCGATGAGCACGGCACCGCCCGACTCTTCGAGCTCACCGCCCGGCTGCTGGAACGCATCTCCGCGGACCGGCCCGTCGTTTTCGTCCTGGAGGACCTGCACTGGGCGGACGCCTCCACCCGTCACCTCCTCGCTTATCTCTTCCGCACGCTGCGCAGCGGCCGCCTCGTCGTCATCGGTACCTACCGGGCCGACGACATCCACCGCCGCCACCCCCTGCGCCCCCTCCTCGCCGAACTGGACCGCCTCCGCACCGTCCGCCGGATCGAACTCGCCCGGTTCAGCCACGCCGAGGTCCGTCGTCAGCTCACCGGCATTCTCGCGGCCACCCCCGAGCCCGCCCTCGTGGACGAGATCTTCGAACGCTCCGACGGCAACGCCTTCTTCGTCGAAGAGCTCGCCTGCAGCCTGGAGGGCGGCGACAGCGCCGGCCTCTCCGACTCGCTCCGCGACCTCCTCCTCGTCCGCGTCGAAGCGCTCTCCGAGGATGCCCAGAAGATCGCCCGGATCATCGCCGAGGGAGGCTCCACCGTCGAGTACGAACTGCTGGCCGCGGTCTGCGGACTGGCCGAGGACGAACTCATCGAGGCGCTGCGCGGAGCCGTCGGCGCCAACCTGCTTTTCACCACGGGGGAGGGCAACGGCTACCGCTTCCGGCACTCGCTGGTCCGCGAAGCCGTCAGCGACGACCTGCTGCCCGGCGAACGCTCCCGCCTGAACCGCCGCTACGCCGAGGCGCTGGAGGCCGACCCCACGCTTGTCCGCACAGGCGAACGCGCCACGCGCCTGGCCAGCTACTGGTACGGCGCCCACGATCCGGCCAAGGCCCTTCCTGCCGTTCTGAAGGCGTCCGTCCAGGCCCGCCGCCGCTACGCCTTTGCCGAGCAACTCCGGCTGCTGGAACGCGCGATGGAACTGTGGGACGACGTCCCCGACGAGATACGCCGCACCCTGCGCCCCATCGACTACGCAGAGGTCTACCCGGCCTGTGGCTGCGACCCCGAGACCACCCCGCTCCGCTATCTCGACCTGATGGCCGAAGCCACCGTTGCCGCCCGCTTCGGCGGCGAACGCGAACGCGCCCTTGCCATCTCCAAGAAGGCCATACGGGTCCTGGACGACGACCCCGACCCGCTCCGGGCCGCCTGGTTCTGGGTGCAGCGCTCCCGGCTGATGCAGGACCTCACCCGGGGCGACGGCTGGCAGGAACTGGCCATCGCCCAGGACCTGGTCCGTGGCCTGCCCCCGTCCGCCGTCCATGCCGATGTCCTCATGAGCGTGGCCGGATGGGGTGCCATGCACCGCCCCGGCGAGGAGACGCTCGCCGCAGTCGACCGGGCCGTGGAGTACGCGCACCTCGTCGGTGACGAGTACATCGAACTTCACGCACGGCTCACCCGCGGCTGGCTCACTGCCGATGCGGGCGGTATCGAGGAGGGCATCGCCGAGATGTACGCCGTCCGCGACCGGGCCGATGAACTCCACCTCGTGGGCCTCATGAGCCGCGCCAGCAACAACCTCCCCTCGACCCTCGAAGCCATGGGCCGCTCGCTGGAAGCGGTCGCCGCCGCGGACCACGGCATCGAGGTCTGCCACAGCCATGGTGTCGCCGACATGGAGGCGTGGGTCCGCACCAACCAGGCGACGTCGTACTTCTCCCTCGGCCGCTGGGACGAGAGCCGGGCGACCACGGATGCGGCGGCCCGCACCGCACAGTCCAGCAAGGCGCAGGGCCTCGTGGCCGCGCGCCGCACCGAACTGGCCCTCGCCCGCGGCGACTTCGCCGAGGCCGAGGTCCAGCTCGCGCTGACTCGGCGGCACTTCGGTTCACGCGACCCGCAGCCCCAGCACCTCATCAATCCCGTGCGTCATGCCATGACCCTCGCCGTGCAGCAGGGGCGCCTCCTGGAGGCGCGGGCCGCCTTCGAGGCGCAGGCGGAACAGGGTTTCCCGCCCGGCACCCAGCGGTACGCGCTGCCGCTCCTGCATACCGCCGCCGCGGCGGAGGCGGACGCCCGCGGGCTGCCCGCCATGGAGCCCGGCCGGCCTGCGGTCCTCTCCCTTATCCGCAAGCACCTGGGGCAGCTGCCCATGTTCGTCCCGGTCTGGGCCGCGTACGGTCTGCTGATCAACGCCGAGCTGGCCCGGGCGGAGGGCGCCGACACCCCCGACCACTGGTCCCGCGCGGCCGCCGCCTTCGCCCCCCTCTCCCGCCCCTACGAACAGGCCCAGGTCCACCACCGCTGGGCGGAGGCCATCCTCGTCGCCTCCGGTGACCGTGCCACGGCGGCCGGCCTCCTGCGCGACGCCCACAGCATCGCTGAACGGCTCGGTGCGCGCCCGCTGACCGAGACCATCGAGCTGCTGGCCGGCCGCGCGCGCATCCCGCTCGCCCCCTCACCCGACGAGATTCCGGTCGCCGTCACCGTCCCGGCCGAGGCGGGCTCCACGGGCGGGGCCGCGGAGCGGGAGCACTCCGAGGAGCAGCTCCAGGACGCGGCCGTCGCGGCAGTGGAGTCGTTCGGGCTGACGAGGCGCGAGCAGGACGTGCACCGGCTTGTCGCTGCGGGGTATACGAACAGGCGGATTGCCGAGGAGCTGTACATCTCGCCCAAGACCGCGAGCGTGCATGTCTCGAACATCCTTGCCAAGCTCGGCGTCTCCAGCCGCGGCGAGGCCGCGGCCCTGGCGCACCGCCTCCGCCTGTACCGGGGCAACGGGGCGTCTTAGAGGAGCTCACAAAATGGGCGCCCGGCTCGCGGTGACCGGTCCGTCCTCAATCGCCGGACGGGCCTGAGCGGCTTGAGGGGGCCTCGGTGTCTTCTGGGCCCTGAAGCGGGGTCGGCGGCGGGGGTGACGGGGTGCCCTCAGGACCGGGGACGCGCACCGTCACCTTTCCCGAGCTCAGGTCCACCGGGCCGCGGGCGGGGTCGCCCGTGCCCAGATCCACCCGGGTCAGCTCCAGCCGCTTCTGTTCTTCCGCGGCGTACTTACGGCTCGGGGCGAAGAGTTCCTCGAAGAAGTTGAACACCGGCTCGCACCCTTTCACCCTCTGTCGCCTGCCGCCGCTACCGCACCTGAAGCACCAGGATTCTGTCGTCTCCCGGTTTCGGGGTGCCGCGGGTGTCCGTGTTGCTGGTGCCCAGCCAGAGTCTGTCGCCGCCCGCTGCGAGCACCGTGCGCAGACGGCCGTACTGCCCTTGCAGAAACGACTGCGGGGCCGCTAGAGGTTCCCTGCCCGGGGTGCCGGACAGCGGAATCCTCCAGAGCCGCTCACCGCGCAGGGCCGCCATCCAGATCGAGCCCTGGGCGAAGGCGATCCCGCTCGGGGATGCCTCGGACGGTCTCCACTGGGCCACGGGGTCGACAAAACCCGCCTTGCCCACCTTGCCCTCGTACTTCGGCCAGCCGTAATTCCCACCGGGCACGATCTGATTCAGCTCGTCCCAGGTGTCCTGCCCGAATTCGGACGCCCACAGCCGTTTCTGCCCGTCCCAGGCCAGACCCTGCACATTGCGGTGCCCGTACGAATACATCAGCGAGCCGGGCACGGGATTGCCCGGTGCCGGTCTGCCGTCCGGGGTCATCCGCAGGATCTTGCCCGCCAGGGACTTCTTGTCCTGTGAGAGCTCCCTGGTCTGCCCTGTCTCGCCCGTGCCCACGTACAGCATGCCGTCCGGGCCGAAGGCGATCCGGCCGCCGTTGTGGATGTACCCCTTCGGGATGCCCCGCAGGATCGTGTGCGGTGCACCCAGCTGCCGGCCGGGAGCCCCGCCGGTCCCCTCGTACCGCATGCGGGCGATGCGGTTGTCGGACGCGGTCGTGAAGTACGCGTACAGCAGATGGTCCGTGTCGAACGCCGGGGAGACCGCGATTCCCAGCAGCCCGCCCTCCCCGGCGGGCGACACACCGGGCACGGTGCCCACCAGCGTCTGCTTCCCCGTGCTGCCGTCGATCCGGGTGATCGTCCTCCGGTCGCGCGAGGACACCAGCAGATCGCCGCCCGGCAGCTCCGCCAGCCCCCATGGAGAAGCGAGCCCCTCCGTCAGCGTCGACACCACCTTCACCGAGCCCTTCGCCGCCGGTGGCGAGGAGGACGGTGAGGAGGACAACGTGTCGGGTGCGCCCGTGGAGCGGGCCCGCGTGTTTCCCGAGTCGTCGTTCGACGAGCATCCCGCGGACAGCAGCAGCGAGCCCGCAGCCAGCGCGGCCACCGCCGCGCGGCGCGCTCCCGGGAGGACGTGTGGGTGTCCCGCAGGGGTTCTCGGCGATCCGAATACAGCAATGCGCACAGCACCGGTCCCTTCGGCGGCTGCCTGACTACTGTTCCTACACCGCAGCCCGGCCCCGGGTTCCGCAAGCCCACGAACTTTCTCAGCGGGTGCAGGACCCGCGCACCCCCGCTCTCAGTCCCACGACCCCCGCGCCCGCGGCAACCGCACGATCTCGGCCAGATCCTGCGCTGTCAGCTCCAGCCCGGCCGCCGCCGCGTTCTCCACCGCCCACTGCTCCCGCTTCGTGCCCGGCACCGGCACCACATGCGGGCCCTGCCGCAGCACCCAGGCCAGCGCCACCTGGGCCGGAGTCGCCCCGTGCCGCTCAGCGATCCGGCGCAGCCCCACCACCAGCGGCTGGTTCGCCGCCATCATCTCGGCGGTGAACCGTGGATGCCTGGCCCGAAGATCGTCCGGCTCGAAGCCCTGGCCCGGCGTCAGCGTGCCCGTCAGATAGCCGTTCCCCAGCGGCATCGCGGCCAGCAGACCTACACCCCGCGCCTCGCACCACGGCAGCAGCGCGTCCAGCGCCTCCGGCGACCACACCGAGAGTTCCGCCTGGACCGCGCTCACCGGAAAGACCTGCTGCACCCGCTCCAGCTGCCGGATCGTTCCGTCATGCATCCGCGCCCCCGGCCGGCGCGAGGCCCGTGCCCCGACCGCACTCAGCCCGAGCGCCCGCACCTTCCCCGCGGTGACCAGCTCTGCCATCGCCCCCCAGGTCTCCTCCACCGGCACCTCGGGGTCGGCCCGGTGCAGGTGGTACAGGTCGATCACATCGGTCTGCAGCCGGCGCAGCGACGCGTCACAGGCCCGACGCACATAGCCGGGACGGCCATTGGCCACGATGTGCTGATCGCCCACCAGCAGCCCGCACTTGGTGGAGACGAACGCCTTGTCGCGGCGCCCCTTCAGCGCCCTGCCGATCAGGAGCTCATTGGTGAAGGGGCCGTACATGTCGGCCGTGTCGAGCAGGTCGGCACCCGCGTCGAGCGCGGCGTGCACCGCTCGCAACGCACGGTCACCACGCTGCTGCGACGCACTGTACGCCCAGCTCATAGGCATGCAGCCGAGTCCGACCGCACCCACGGCGAGCGCCGCCGCCCCGAGACTCCTGCGCTCCAACTCCCCGAACCCTCCTTGGTACCCCGCCCGGCGAGGCACTCGGCCCCGCCGTCAGGGGACCGCACCGCACCCAAAAGTAACCTCTGCCGCCCGCCGGGCTTCGCATAGCCTCCTGACCATGACTTCTACGAAGACTCCCGACGTATGGCTGCCGATACCGGCCGACGAGATCGAAGGGCTCCCCAAGGGTCTCAACTACCGGTTCTGGGACGGTGTGCAGGACTTCCCCGCCGATCCCGCGGACTGCGCCTTCTACGTTGTTCCCTACATGAAGGGCACGGAGATCGCGGTCCGCCCGCTCGCCGGGATGGGGGCCGTGCAGGTCGTGCAGACGCTCTCCGCGGGTATCGATCATGTCCAGCCGGGGCTCGGCCAGTTGCCCGCCGGGGTGCGGCTGTGCAATGCCAAGGGCGTCCACGAGGCTTCGACGGCGGAGCTCACCCTCGCCCTGATCCTCGCCTCGCTGCGCGGCTTCCCCGGATTCGTCCACGGACAGGACAAGGAGGAGTGGCGTTCCGGTTTCTACCCGGCGCTCGCGGACAAGTCCGTACTGATCGTGGGGTACGGATCGATCGGCGCCGCCATCGAGGACCGGCTCGTGCCCTTCGAGTGTGCGCGGGTGGCGCGCGTCGCGCGCTCCGCACGGACCACTGCGCGCGGCCCCGTGCACACGCTCGACGACCTGCCCGCACTGCTGCCCGAGGCCGACATAGTCGTCCTGTCCACTCCGCTGAACGCCTCCACATACGGGCTGGTGGGCGCCGACTTCCTGGCCGCGATGGCGGACGGCGCGCTGCTCGTGAACGTCGCGCGCGGCGGCGTCGTGGACACCAAGGCCCTGCTGTCCGAACTCGAGTCCGGCCGGCTGCGCGCCGCCCTCGATGTCACCGACCCTGAACCGCTGCCCGCCGGCCATCCCCTCTGGCATGCTCCGAACGTCCTGATCACGCCGCATGTGGGAGGCAGCACATCGGCATTCCTGCCGCGTGCCAAGCGCCTGCTGGCCGGCCAGCTCACCCGGTTCGCAGCGGGGAAGCCGGTGCAGAACGTCGTACTCACCACCGGCTGACCACGCTGCGGATCCGTTCCGCAGCACACCGTGTCGACAACTCTCCAGATGGTCACGCAGAGTAGAGGGGCTATGTCGCTGCGTGACGAATCTGGTGTATCGTCCCGGATGGGGGGCTGCGTTGTGGAAGGGGGCGGACCCGGGTGGCAGCGGAACGCGAGGGGGGCGACGGGCGATGTATGGCCGATGGGCGAACGATCCGACGCGACAGGGCGGTCGACGGCGACCGCCGGGCCGGCCACCCCGCCGGGTCCGCGCCCATCCGATGACATCGGGCGCACCCCGGTGAGCGCCCCGGCAAGCGGACTCGGGGCGCTCCTCTCCCGGCAGCCGACCGCCGGCGGGGCCTCCGGGCTGGTCTCGCAGATCCTCCTCGGCCTGGTCTGCGGTGGTTATGCCGTGGGGGCGGCCCTGGGCTGGGGCTCGTCCGAACTGGCACTCGTCATGGGTGACTTCGGCCTCAGCGGTGCCGCCCTGATCGCGGCTGTCTCCTGCTTCCTCTACGCGCGCGCCGCGGAGAACCGATTCCGGCCCGCCTGGCTGCTGTTCTCGCTCTCCTCGCTGATGGCCGCCGGGGGAAACGCCGTCTGGGGGTGGTACGAGGTCGTGCTCGGGCTCCCGGTGCCCACCCCGTCCCTCGCCGACGTCTTCTACCTCTGCTTCGCCCCGCCCGCGATCGTCGGACTGCTCGTCCTCGCCAAACGCCCCGCCACCCGGGCCGGCTGGGTCTGTCTCGTACTGGACTCCTGGCTGATCGGCGGATCGCTCCTGACCCTGTCCTGGAGCCTCGCCCTCGCCCACACCGCGCACCTCGCGGACGCCGGGGGGACGAGCGTGGCTCGCGTGGCGCTCTCGCTGGCCTATCCGCTGCTCGACATCGTGCTGGTCTCCATGGTCCTCGCCCTGCACTTCCGGCGGTCCGACGTCAACCGCTCCGCGGTGAACACCGCCGTCGCCGCGCTCGCCCTCACGGTCCTGTCGGACGCGCTGTTCACCTCGCCGCTGCTCCGGCAGACCTACCACTCCGGCCAGTTGCTGGACGCCGGCTGGTTCGCCGGGTCGCTGCTCCTCGCGTACGCCCCCTGGGGTGCGAACCGAGCATCGGACAACGCTGTCGAACAGCGCCCCGCCGCGCGGACCACCAGCCGCCCGATCGCCGGTTCGCTGGCCGCCCTGACGCCGTATCTCGCCGCGGCCGTCTGCACCCTCGGCATCCTCTACAACGTCATCGAGGGCCACAGAGTGGACCGCGTCGTGGTGTTCACCGGGTGCACGGTGGTGCTCGCCCTGGTCGTCCGGCAGGGCATCATGCTCGTCGACAACATCGCCCTCACCCAGGAGCTGGCGCAGAAGGAGAACCACTTCCGCTCCCTGGTCCAGGGCTCCAGCGACGTCATCATGATCGCCGCACCCACCGGCATACTCCGGTACGTCAGCCCCGCCGCCTCCGGGGTGTACGGGCGCGAGGCCGACGACCTGATCGGCGCCGAGCTCGCCTCGATCATCCATCCCGAGGACCTGGGGCGCGTGGTCCACGAGGTGCGCCGGTTCCTGGCCGCCCCGCCCAGCGAGGAACCCACCACCCGGATCGAGTGCCGGTTCAGGTCCGGCACCGGTGACTGGCTCAATGTCGAGTCCACCGTCAACCGTCACCAGGGCGGCCTGATCCTCAACAGCCGGGACGTGACCGAACGGGTCCGGCTCCAGGCCAAGCTGCAGCACAACGCCGAGCACGACCCGCTCACCGACCTGCCCAACCGCGCCCTGTTCACCGACCGGGTCCGGCAGGCTCTCGGCGGCCGCCGCTCCGGCGACCTGGGTACCGCGGTGCTCTTCATCGACCTCGACGGCTTCAAGGCGGTCAACGACCGGCTGGGCCATCAGGCGGGTGACGAGCTGCTCATCCAGGCCGCCCGCCGCCTCCAGGAGTCCGTACGGGTGGGGGACACCGCCGCCCGCCTCGGCGGCGACGAGTTCGCGGCGCTGATCCTCGGCGACGGCACCCGTGACCAGTCGGCGCGTGAGTACCAGGTCCACGAGATCGCCGACCGGCTGCGCCTCACGCTCTCCCAGCCTTACCGGATCGGCGGCGGCGACGTCCGCGTCGCCGCCTCCATCGGCGTCGCCTTCGCCGAGCCCGCCATCACCCCGACCGACCTCATGCGCAACGCCGATCTCGCCATGTACCGGGCCAAGGCGAGCGGTAAGGACCGCGTCGAGCTGTACGCCCCGCAGATGCAGGCCGACGTGGTACACCGCTCGGAACTCGCGGCCCGGCTGCGAACCTCCCTGCGGGACGGCGAGTTCGCCCTGCTCCACCAGCCCGTGATCCATCTCGCCACCGGCAATGTCGCCGCCGTCGCCGCACAGGCCCGCTGGCGCTCCACCCAGGGAATCCTGTTCACCCCCGCCGAGTTCCTCCGTGTTGCCGAGGACAGCGACCGCACCGCCGAGCTCGGCCGCTGGCTCCTCGAAGAGGCCGTCGAGCAGGCCGCGGACCGGGCCAGGGCCGGGCACCACGTCTCCGTGGCCGTCCGGATGTCCGCCCGCAGACTGCTGGACAAGACGATGCCGTTCGGTTCTGTCGAGGCCCTCCTCACCCGCTACAGCCTGCCGTCAGGCGCGCTGATGATCGAGGTCTCCGACAGCGACCCCCGGGTCTCCTTCGACGAGCTCGAACAGCGCCTCGTCGCGCTGCGTCGGCTCGGCGTACGGATCGCGCTCGACGGCTTCGGCAGCGGTTACGCCGCGATCAACGCGCTGCGTCGGCTCCCCATCGACGTGCTGAAACTGGACCGTGGTCTCGTCGAGGGCGTCGTGGAATCGGCCCGGCTGCACAAGATCACCAGCGGGCTGCTGAGGATCGCCTGCGATCTCGGTCTGCAATCCGTCGCCGACGGTGTCGACGTACCGGAGCAGGTCCTCGCGCTGCGCGCCATGGGCTGTACACATGGGCAGGGAATGGCCTTCTCGGGGCCACTGGACGAGTACCGGCTGCGCCGCGCACTGGCCCGCGGCGAGTTCCCGGTGCCCGGGGGGCCGGTCGCACAGCCCGTCCTGGCAGGCGGCTCGATCCCACTCCTCAGTGGCTCACATGGTGAGACGGCCATCCCACCAACTTGACACGCCGGGCGCGTCGGAGAGAGGGTCAATGCCATGCGCACCCGAATTCTCGTACTTGGAAAGCGCGTCGGCTGAAGCAGAGGCCCTCGTTGGCACTCTGCAGACCACACCGACGCGCTCCCCTCGCTTGCCTCACGGCACGAGGGGTTTTTTGTTGCACCGGTACACCCCAAAACCCCGCAAAAACCCTCAGCTTCGAGAAGAGAATGCCGATGACCGAGCAGGCCACCGGGGCCCACCATCCGCAGCCGCGGGCCCGTAGCGGCGGATCGTCCCCCGCCACCGTTGAGCACGTCACGGGTGCGCAGTCCCTCATCCGGTCTCTTGAGGAGGTGGGGGCCGACACGGTATTCGGTATTCCCGGCGGCGCCATCCTTCCGGCGTACGACCCGATGATGGACTCCACCCGGGTCCGTCATGTGCTGGTCCGCCACGAGCAGGGTGCGGGCCACGCCGCCACAGGCTACGCGCAGGCCACCGGCAAGGTCGGTGTCTGCATGGCCACCTCGGGCCCCGGCGCCACCAACCTGGTCACCCCGATCGCCGACGCGCACATGGACTCCGTCCCGCTGGTCGCGATCACCGGCCAGGTCGCCTCGAGGGCGATCGGTACGGACGCCTTCCAGGAGGCCGACATCTGCGGCATCACGATGCCGGTCACCAAGCACAACTTCCTGGTCACCCGCGCCGAGGACATCCCGCACACGATCGCCGAGGCCTTCCACATCGCCTCCACCGGCCGTCCGGGCCCCGTCCTCGTCGACATCGCCAAGGACGCCCTGCAGGCGCAGACCACGTTCAGCTGGCCGCCGACCCAGGACCTGCCCGGCTACCGTCCGGTCACCAAGCCGCACGCCAAGCAGATCCGCGAGGCCGCCCGGCTCATCACCCAGGCCAAGCGCCCCGTGCTGTACGTCGGCGGCGGCGTCATGAAGGCCGGCGCCACCGCCGAACTGAGGGTGCTCGCCGAGCTCACCGGAGCGCCCGTCACCACCACCCTGATGGCGCTCGGTTCGTTCCCCGACAGCCACCCGCTGCACGTGGGAATGCCGGGCATGCACGGTTCGGTCACCGCCGTCACCGCGCTGCAGAAGGCCGACCTGATCGTCGCCCTCGGAGCCCGTTTCGACGACCGCGTCACCGGCAAGCTGGACAGCTTCGCCCCGTACGCAAAGATCGTCCACGCCGACATCGACCCGGCGGAGATCGGCAAGAACCGCGCCGCCGACGTGCCGATCGTCGGTGACGCCCGCGAGGTCATCGCCGACCTCGTCCAGGCGGTCCAGGCCGAGCACACCGACGGCCACGTCGGCGACTACTCCGCATGGTGGAAGGACCTCAACCGCTGGCGCGAGACCTACCCTGTCGGCTACGACCTGCCGGAGGACGGCAGCCTTTCGCCCCAGCAGGTCATCCAGCGCATCGGCGAGCTGGCCCCCGAGGACACGATCTTCGCGGCGGGCGTCGGCCAGCACCAGATGTGGGCCTCGCACTTCATCCGGTTCGAGAAGCCCGCCACCTGGCTGAACTCCGGGGGCGCCGGAACGATGGGCTACGCGGTTCCGGCCGCGATGGGCGCGAAGGCCGGCATGCCGGACCGTACGGTCTGGGCGATCGACGGCGACGGCTGCTTCCAGATGACCAACCAGGAACTGACCACCTGCGCGCTCAACAACATCCCGATCAAGGTCGCGATCATCAACAACGGCGCGCTCGGGATGGTCCGCCAGTGGCAGACCCTGTTCTACAACCAGCGGTACTCCAACACCGTGCTGCACTCCGGCGCCGACACCGAGGGCACCCCGGCGAAGGGGACCCGGGTCCCGGACTTCGTCAAGCTGTCCGAGGCCATGGGCTGCTACGCGATCCGCTGCGAGGACCCGGCCGACCTGGACAAGGTCATCGCCGAGGCCAACTCCATCAATGACCGCCCCGTCGTGATCGACTTCATCGTCCACGAGGACGCCATGGTCTGGCCGATGGTCGCCGCCGGCACCTCCAACGACGAGGTCATGGCCGCCCGCGGTGTCCGCCCCGACTTCGGCGACAACGAAGACGACTGAGAGACAGAGAGAGACCGACTCCATGTCCAGCAAGCACACGCTCTCCGTCCTGGTCGAGAACAAGCCCGGTGTCCTCGCTCGGATCACGGCCCTGTTCTCCCGCCGCGGCTTCAACATCGACTCACTCGCGGTCGGTACCACCGAGCATCCCGACATCTCGCGCATCACCATCGTCGTGAATGTCGAGGACCTGCCCCTCGAGCAGGTGACCAAGCAGCTCAACAAGCTGGTCAACGTACTGAAGATCGTCGAACTCGAGCCCTCCGCTGCGATCCAGCGTGAGCTCGTCCTGGTGAAGGTCCGCGCCGACAACGAGACCCGCTCCCAGATCGTCGAGATCGTTCAGCTGTTCCGCGCCAAGACCGTGGACGTCTCTCCGGAGGCCGTCACGATCGAGGCGACCGGCGGCGCCGACAAGCTGGAGGCCATGCTCAAGATGCTGGAGCAGTACGGCATCAAGGAGCTCGTCCAGTCCGGCACCATCGCCATAGGGCGTGGCGCGCGCTCGATCACCGACCGTTCGCTGCGCGCACTCGACCGTACGGCCTAGGGCGTGTTTCGAAAGTCCCGCCTGGCCCGCCCTACGGGCGAACTCGTTGTCCTTGCGCTTGAGGTTCTGGGTGTAGTGCTGGT